>DASZIA010000022.1:0-40261 GCA_035949535.1 Planctomycetaceae bacterium
AAGCTTGGTACCGGCAAGGAGATGGTGGACCGGCTCACCAACCTCGTTGCCATCTTCGAGAACCCGGCGCTCGACTTCTCGAAGAACCGCGCAGAGGGCGACGACATCCTCGGCGACGCCTATGAATACCTGATGCGGCACTTCGCCACCGAGAGTGGCAAGAGCAAGGGGCAGTTCTACACGCCCGCCGAAGTCAGCCGCATCATGGCCCAGATTATCGGCATCAAAGGTGCCAAGACGACGGCCGCCACCACGGTCTACGACCCGACCTGCGGCTCCGGCTCGCTCTTGCTCAAGGTCGGCGATGAGGCTGCCACCCCCGTCACGCTCTACGGGCAGGAAAAGGACTCTGCCACCAGCGGCCTGGCCCGCATGAACATGATCCTGCACAACAATCCGGGCGCCCTCATCATGCAGGGCAACACGCTCACCGATCCCAAGTTCAAGGACGGCGACACGCTCAAGACCTTCGACTTCGTCGTGGCCAATCCCCCCTTCTCTGACAAGCGCTGGAGCACCGGCCTCGATCCGCTGCACGACCCCTACGAGCGCTTCAAATACTTCGGCGTGCCCCCCGGCAAGCAAGGCGATTACGCCTACCTGCTGCACATCGTCCGCTCGCTCAAGAGCACGGGCAAAGGGGCCTGCATTCTGCCGCACGGTGTGCTCTTCCGCGGCAACGCCGAGGCCGAGATCCGCCGCAATCTCGTTCGCAAGGGCTACATCAAGGGGATCATCGGCCTGCCGGCGAACCTCTTTTACGGCACCGGCATTCCCGCGTGCATTGTGGTCGTCGACAAGCAGGACGCCCACGCCCGGAAGGGCATCTTCATGATCGACGCCAGCGGTGGCTTCATGAAGGACGGCCCCAAGAACCGGCTTCGCGCCCAGGACATCCACAAGATCGTCGACGTCTTCAACCGCCAGCTCGAAGTCCCCAAATACTCCCGCATGGTCGCCGTCGAGGAAATCGAACGCAACGAGTTCAACCTCAACCTCCCGCGCTACATCGACAGCCAAGAGGCCGAGGATCTGCAGGACATCGAAGGCCATTTGCGCGGCGGCATCCCGGTGCGCGACGTCGACGCGCTCGATCGCTATTGGAAAGTCTGCCCCAACCTCCGGCAGGCCTTGTTCAAAACGAACCGTCCAGGCTACGTCGACCTGGCTGTGGACAAGGCGGCCATCAAAAGCACCATCTACGGGCATCCCGAGTTCGCCGCGTTCATCGAGCGGATGAACGCCCACTTCTCCGCCTGGCGGGAGAAGTCGTCTAAGAAGCTGAAAACGCTCAATGTCGGTTTCCATCCGAAGCAGTTGATTATCGATGTTTCGGAAAGCCTGCTCGCCCACTACGCCGATCAGCCGCTCATTGATCCCTACGACATCTACCAGCACCTCATGGATTACTGGGCCGCGACGATGCAGGACGACTGCTACCTGATCGCCGCCGACGGTTGCAAGGCCGAGACCTACCGCATCATCGAGAAGGACAAAAAGGGGAAAGAAAAAGACAAAGGGTGGACGTGCGACCTGATCCCCAAGCCCCTGATCGTCGCCCGATATTTTGCTCAAGAGCAGGAAGCCATCGACGCGCTCGCCGCCGAACTGGAACCCGTCACTGCCAAACTCGCCGAGCTGGAGGAGGAACACGGCGGCGACGAGGGCGTCCTTTCGGAACTCGATAAGGTGACCAAGGCCACGGTCGCAGCTCGGTTGAAGGAAATTAAAGGCGACGAGGAGGCGAAAAACGAAGCCACTGTTCTGAATGAGTGGCTGAATCTCAACGCCAAAGACACGGAACTCAAGAAACGGCTCAAGGAAGCTGAGGCTGCACTCGACGCGAAGGCCTACGCGAAATACCCGAAGCTCACCGAGGTCGAAATCAAGACGCTGGCGGTGGATGACAAGTGGCTCGCCGCGCTCGACGCCGTCATTCACGGCGAAATGGACCGCGTGAGCCAACAGCTCACCTACCGCGTGAAGCAACTGGCCGAACGCTACGAATCGACGTTGTCAGAACTGAATGACCGCGTCGCTGATCTTGGGGGAAAGGTCAATGCCCACCTGGAACGAATGGGGTTTGGCATAGCTGGGCCGAAACTTGTCGAGGTCGGAACATGATAGCCCAACCTCCAGTCGTTCCCAACGGCTATAAGCAGACCGACCTTGGCGTGATCCCTAAGGAATGGGAGGTCGACAATCTTTCGCGCTTCTGGAATGTAACCGACTGTAAACATGTGACCGCGACGTTCATCCCCGATGGCTATCCGGTCGCGAGTATCAGGGAAGTGCAAGGACGATTCGTCGATTTGAGCGACGCACACCAGACAACACTGAGGTTTTACACCTTATTGTGCGAAGGCGGACGCAAGCCACGGGTCGGTGATCTAATCCTAAGCAGGAACGCGACCGTTGGTGAAGTGGCTCAAGTTGCAGAATGGCATCCTCCGTTCGCAATGGGCCAAGACGTTTGCCTTCTGCGAAAGAGGTCTCAGCAACTGTCGACACATTTCCTCCAAGCGTTTTTTCACTCGCGACTCATTGCGAGCCAGCTTGCTGATCTTATGGTCGGTTCAACGTTCAAGCGGGTGAATGTTCAACAAATCAAGGGCCTCGCAGTGTTAATGCCCCCACCCGTCGAGCAGCAAGCCATCGCTGACGCGTTGAGCGAGGTGGATACCCTTATCGAATCGCTGGAGCAACGCCTCACCAAGAAACGCAACCTCAAACAAGGCGCCATGCAGGAACTGCTGCGCCCGAAGGCTGAGTGGGTGATAAAGACGCTTGGTGAAATCGCTCACGTCAAGACTGGAAGCCGCAACAACCAGGACAAAGTGGAAGAAGGCGAATACCCGTTCTTTGTCCGCTCCTCGACTGTGGAACGGATCAACAGCTACTCATATGACTGCGAGGGCATCCTAATTCCAGGCGAAGGCGGAATCGGGAGCATATTCCACTACATCTGCGGGCGTTTCGACGTGCATCAGCGAGTTTATGCTATTACGCAGTTCTCTCCGGACACCTCTGGCAAATATGTTTTCTTCTACATGGCGAAGAACTTCGGTGCTCATGCCATGCAAAACTCTGTGAAGGCAACCGTTGATTCGCTTAGACTGCCCACCTTCCAGAATTTTGTAATCGCCATGCCGCCGACCTGCCAAGCACAAACTGCCATCGCCTCTATTCTTACTGACATGGACGCAGAGATCGCGGCGATAGAGGCGAAGCTCGCCAAGGCCCGTGAGATCAAGGAAGGCATGATGCAGGAACTCCTCACCGGGAGGATTCGCCTCGTATGAGCACCATCGGCCAACGCGAGCGTGCCACGCAGGATCGCGTCCTCGCTCTTTTCCGGGACGAACTGGTGTATCGGTACCTCGGCAATTGGACCGACCGCGACGGCAACAGCAACGTCGAGGAAGAGCTGCTTTCCGCATGGCTGACCAAGAAGGGCTACAGCCCGTCTCAAATCAGTGTGGCCCTCTACAAATTGCGGACCGAGGCGGACAACCACAACCGCACGCTCTACGGCAACAATCAGGCCGTCTACAACTTGCTCCGCTACGGCGTACCGGTGAAGACTGAGGCGG
This sequence comes from Planctomycetaceae bacterium, assembly GCA_035949535.1. GTDB lineage: Bacteria > Planctomycetota > Planctomycetia > Planctomycetales > Planctomycetaceae > DASPSM01. Next base: position 3,594 of record DASZIA010000022.1, read on the forward strand.
GCAAGGTCACCGAGACCGTCCAGCTGATCAATTGGAGCAAGCCGGAAGAAAACGATTTCGCGATTGCCGAAGAGGTCACGCTTAAAGGCGGATTGGAGCGGCGGATCGACCTTGTGCTCTACGTCAACGGCATCGCGATCGGCACGCTGGAGCTGAAGAACAGCCGCGTGACCATCGGCGACGGAATCCGGCAGAGCTTGTCGAACCAGCAACCAGAGTTCAACGCCTGGTTCTACAGCACCGTGCAGCTGATCTTCGCCGGCAACGACTCCGAGGGGCTGCAATACGGCACAATTCTCACGCCGGAAAAGTACTTCCCGAAATGGAAGGAAGACGAACAGGACAACAGCCGCTTCAAGCTGGACAAGTACCTGCTCAAGCTGTGCCGCAAGGACCGGCTGATCGAGCTGATGCACGACTTCATGCTGTTCGACGGCGGCATCAAGAAAGTGCCGCGGGTGCATCAGTATTTCGGGATCAAGGCCGCGCAGGAACACGTGCGCCAGAAGAGAGGGGGCATCATCTGGCACACGCAAGGGAGCGGCAAGAGCATCGTGATGCTGTTGCTCGCCAAGTGGATTCTGGAGAACAACCCGAACGCCCGGGTCGTGATCATCACCGACCGCGACGAACTGGACAGGCAGATTGAGGGCGTGTTCACCGAGGCCGGCGAGGCCATCAAGCGGACCAGTAGCGGCCGCGACCTGATGAAGCAGCTCGGCCAGGCCACGCCGCGACTCTTTTGTTCGCTGGTCCACAAATTCGGCCAGCGCGACGTCGAGGACTTCGAGGAGTTCATCAAGGAGCTGCGGTCTCAGCCCAGCCCGACGGTGGGAGAGGCGTTCGTCTTTGTCGACGAATGCCACCGCACCCAGAGCGGCAAGCTCCACAGCGTGATGAAGGCAATGATGCCCAACGCCGTGTTCATTGGCTTTACCGGCACGCCCCTGCTGAAGAAGGACAAGCAGACGAGCCTCGAAGTCTTCGGCGGTTACATTCACACGTACAAGTTCAGCGAGGGGGTGGAAGACGGCGTCGTGCTCGACCTGGTCTACGAAGCCCGCGACATCGACCAGCGATTGGGATCGGAAGACAAAATCGACGCATGGTTTGAGGCCAAGACCCGCGCGCTCAACGACTGGCAGAAGGACGAGCTGAAAAAGCAATGGGCGACGATGCAGAAACTGCTCAGCTCGCGCTCACGCATGGAACGGGTCGTCAACGACATCGTTTTTGACTTCAGTGTGAAACCGCGCCTGTCGAGCGAACGCGGCAACGCGATTTTGGTGGCGTCGAGCATTTACGAAGCGTCGAAATACTTCACGCTGTTTCAGAAGACGCCGTTCAAGGGCAAGTGCGCGGTGGTGACCTCCTACAATCCGCTCGCGAAGGACGTGACCAAGGAAGAGGTCGGCGCCAACACCGAGACCGATAAGCAGTTCATCTACAACACGTACAACGAGCTATTGGAGGATGTCGAAGCGAAGGCCGGGATGACGAAGACGGAGACTTACGAGGAGCGGGTCAAAGAATTGTTCACGAACGAGCCTGCGAACATGAAGCTGCTCATCGTGGTCGACAAGCTGCTCACCGGGTTCGACGCGCCTCCGTGCACCTACCTGTACATCGACAAGTCGATGCAAGACCACGGTCTGTTCCAGGCCGTTTGCCGCGTCAACCGCCTGGACGGCGAGGACAAGGATTTCGGCTACATCGTCGACTACAAGGACTTGTTCAAGAAAGTCGAAAACGCCATCTCGGTCTACACGTCAGAGCTGGATCGCAGCGCGGGGGGCGCTGATCCCGAGGTCCTCTTGAAGGATCGTCTCACCAAGGGCCGAGAGCGGCTCGACGGCGCAATCGAACAACTGGCTGCCCTCTGCGAGCCGGTCGAACCGCCCCAGGGCGAACTGGAGCACATCCACTACTTCTGCGGGAACACGGAGATTCCCGAAGACCTTCAGCAGCGCGAACCGCACCGCGCGGCCCTCTACAAGGCGACTGCTGGGCTTGTTCGAGCGTACGCCAACATTGCCGACGAACTCGAGCGAGCCGGCTACAGCTCGCAGGACGTCGACCACATAAAACAACAGCTTAAGCACTACGTCGACGTCCGAGAGATCATCCGCAGGGCCAGCGGTGAGAGCCTCGACGTGAAGGCGTACGAGGCCGACATGCGGCACCTCATCGACACGTACATTGAGGCCGACGAGCCCAAGAAGATTTCGCCCTTCGACAAAATGGGGCTGCTGGATGTGATCGTAAAGTCGGGCATCGCCAATGCCATCAATTCCCAGCTCGGCGGACTGAGAGGCGACAAGAACGCGATCGCGGAAACGATCGAGAACAACGTCCGCAAGAAAATCATCAAGGAACAACTGAACGATCCGGCTTACTTTGAAACGATGTCGGCCCTTTTGGACGAAATTATTGCCTTGCGCAAGGCTAAGGCGATCAAGTACGAGGATTACCTCAAGAGGATCGGCACGTTGGCGACGAGGGTCGAGGTGGGACATTCGGAAGAGACGCCAAAGGAGCTGGATACGCCCGGGAAACGGGCCCTCTACAACAATCTCGGTAAAGACGAGAAGCTGGCACTGAAACTTGACGAGGCGGTCAAGGAGGTCCGTCCGGACGAATGGCGCGGCGTGCAGACCCGCGAACAGGTCATCAAGCAGGCGTTGTATGATGTCCTGCAAAACGTCGACGAAGTGGAGCGCGTCTTCCTAATCGTCAAAGCCCAAAAGGAGTATTGATGGCGACACAGGTGAGGCTGGGTGACGTGTCCGTCGACGTCGTGCTCAAGGACATCAAGCATGTCCATCTGAGCGTGCATCCCCCGACTGGCCGGGTCCGGATCGCGGCACCGTCTCGCATGAGCCTCGACACGATTCGCGTCTTCGCCGTTTCTAAGATCGGCTGGATCAAGCAACAACAGAAGAAACTGCGGGAGCAGGAACGCGAGACGCCGCGCGAGTTCCTGGATCGCGAAAGCCATTACGTGTGGGGCAAGCGTTACCTGTTGAGCATTCGCGAAGGTGAGCAGTCCCCATCGGTCGAACTAAAGCACAGCCGAATGATCCTCTGCGTCCGCTCGGCAACCGACGGCGGCAAGAAGCAGGAGATCATCGAGGCGTGGTACCGCAACGAGCTGAAGCAGACTGCGCCGGCCCTGATCACGAAATGGCAGTTGCGCCTGGACGTCGACGTCGAACGCTTCTTTGTTCAACGGATGAAGACTAAATGGGGAAGCTGCAATCCCGCCGCGCGCAGCATCCGCCTCAATACCGAGCTGGCCAAGAAACCGCGCGAATGCCTGGAGTACATCGTCGTCCACGAAATGGTCCACTTAATCGAGCGAACTCACAACGCCCGATTCGTAGCGCTCATGGAGCGTTACCTGCCCAACTGGAAGGTTTGCCGCCAAATGCTCAATCAGCTTCCGGTTCGGCATGAGACTTGGCGTTATTAAGGCGACAACCGCAAGCGTTACGGGCATCCATGGGCGTTTGCGGCCAGCGGTCGGAGACGGACTAACCGGTTAGCGTAACCGCCGATCCAGTCATGAAATCCCCGCAGAATCAGGCTTAGTCCCGCGAGGTTATTACTTGCGATAATAAAAAGCGACCCGAGAAGCGCGATCTCGACGGCGATACCCGGATGGTGGACTTCCCCAAGAGCGATAGCCCGAAGCCCGAAACGGCCCCTAACGGCCCGGAAAACGGCGTTTTACCTCCGAAACAAGAGGCGGCAGCCATTGCCTTGGCATCAGGCCGGACCATTGAGCAAGCTGCCCGTGCTAGCAACGCCGGAACGCGGACGCTGAAGACATGGCTACACGACCAGCCCGCCTTCGCCAGCAGGGTTACCGAGCTGCGCGGGGAGATGACGAGCCGGGCGCTCGGTCGGCTAGTTGACGCCATGGCCTCCGCGGCGGAGACGCTGGGCCACCTCAGTCGCAAGGGCAAGAGCGAGATGGTCCGCCTCAGCGCCGCGAGAGCGGTCCTTGAGTTGGGCACCAAGCTGCGGGAGAGCGTCGAGTTAGAGGAACGGATCGCCGTCCTGGAAGGCCGCCGAGAGCAGAGGAAGATCGCATGAGCAGAAACATCCGCAGCCGTCTGGATCGCCTGGAGAAGCGGCGCCGCGACGCCGAGTCCGATAAGCTGCCGCCGCACTTTTGGGAAGCGATCTGCGGCGCGGTTCCTCCCGAACAGCTCGACCCCGAGACGCGCAGGTTTTTCGCACCGCTGTTTGAGGATAGGCGCAAAGAACCGGACCCGAACGAGGGAAGCAACCGTCGGGCCGGTGCCTGAGCCAACGACGTGAAACCGACGCGCGCAGGCTCGGTTGCACCAGCGTTCACGCCGTTAGCAAATTGGAACGACGGCCAATCGAAAAAGCCAAGACCGCGCTGTGTCGAAAACCTCGTTTCCCACGACTTTCCGGTGTTTTGATTTGCGAGATGAGTTTTTGGGGATTCACCGGCAAAGGTCTTTGTCGACTCATTGGCGGTGACGGCCGATGAGGGAAAAGGAACGTTTGTTGAAACTGATCGCGTGCGGCTCTGTTGAACGTCGTCGAATCTCCACGTCGTTGCAGTCCGGTCGCATATTCCGTCGATCGAAGTACCTCAAAGGCTCTCGGTCGAGACGGGTGGACGTTCGAACGCACGGTCATTTTGGCTTTTGCGTATTGCGTTTATTCGCAGACGCGTGCTCCCCCACAGCCGATTTATTGGTCAAAAGCGCCTCGGCCTCTCGGAGGAGGATCTGGCAGTGCAACCAGTCGTGCCAAGCGCCATCGAATGGCCGGCCGGCGCCTGGGTCGGGCATCTTCTCGGCGAAGATCACTTGGGCGCTGTGGAGAGCCGCGTGGGCTTGCTCCTTTTGGCCCAGCCGGTGCCGCGCCATCGCCAGCACCGCGAAAGCGCTTGCGTCGATGTGTGCGCCGTCGGCATGGGGATCAAAGCGATTGAGCCAATTCACGGCCTCTGCGTGCCGACCGGCGCGATACTCGGCAAGCCCCTTGACAAACACAAACCAGCGATAAGAGCCATGCTTTTCGGTACCGGTCACGGCCCGGTCGGCGAGCTTCTGAACACGATCGAAGTCAGGCACCGCATCAGGCAAAAGCAAGCAGGTTTTAGCGGTGCGCTCCGCGATCTCTGGCGATTGCGTGTCTTGGAACCGCTCCAGCATCGCCCGGCAGACGCGGCGGTAGCCCGCGACGTCGCCGGCGCGGAGATGAAGGGTCGCGGCGTGGTACACGCACCAATGATTGGCCGGTTCCAGTTCGGCGGCTTTGTCAATTGCAGCCAGCGCTTGGTCCCAGCGACCCAAACGGGCAGAAGCGTCGGCGAGATCGTAATGCGCGCGGGCAAGCCATTCGCGACGGAAGGCCTTTCCCGGAGAGGCACTGATCAGCGCCTCGATCTGCGCATTGAAACGGCGAATGATCTCCTCGGCATCCTGTGATCGCCCTTTCGACGCCAGGAAACGAGCAAAATCAAGATAGTTAGCGGCCCATTCCTCTTCGTGATAAAGCTGAAGATGGACCTTTTTGGAGGCCGCATCATAAATGTCGATGGAGCGACGAAATTCTTGCTCGGCCTCCTCCGGACGGTGGAGATCAACGAGGAAGTTGGCCAGTTGACGGTGCGTTTCTGCCAGGAAATGCCAATTGGGGACCCTCTTTGGTTCCTGGACCGTGGCCCCCTGAAAGGCGTCGATTGCGGAACGGAACGCTTGCTCTGCATCCGTGAGACGCTCCGGGATCGACCGGAGGGCGAATCCCATCAATCTGAGCGAATGTCCGAGTTGCTCGCGGGACTTGAGATCCTTGGGACGCTCTTGAATCAATTGCCGATAGAGCAAATCGGCCTCTTGGAAGGCCGACACTGCGGTTGCCGGGTCCCCGGCGTTGCGCAATCCCTCTGCCAGTTCCTTGAGGGCCTCGGCCAGAGCGTACCGGTAGCCAGGATCCTGAGGCGGATTCGCAGCGACCGCGGTCAATTTCGTGAGAATCGGCGCGAGTTCCTGCCGTGACCGCTTCGCGGTGTCGATCCCGCTTTCATTTGGGCAACGGAGGAAATCGCTTGCCGCAGTCGCTGTGAGTATGGCGTAATCGGCAACCGTTGGAAACTCCGTGAAAAGTGCCTTCGCCAGGTCGAACTCCCGACGAAAGGCGTCGGCGGCCTGGCGCGTCTTTCCCGCCCTTGCCAGAGAAAGAGCCCGTGACCTCAAGTCACCTGCAAGACGAACGCGGTATTGGGGCACGTTCGCATGTTCGGCAACCAATTGCTCGGAGAGCGCCAGCGCGCGATCGGCGACCACCTGCGCCTCGGCATGCCGACCGTCCAATTGAAGCCCGTATCCCAATTCTTGAAGCCCCATGGTCAGGTTTTCCCGATACTCAGTAACTTCCGGATGGGATTGGCTGAGTCGATCCCAAATCTCGATCGCCTTCTGGCACGAACCGATTCCCGCCTTGGCCAGGTCGCTGGAACCGTAGGCGCGTCCCGCGGCGGTTTGCCAGCTCGCTAGGCTGGCGTGCGCCGCTGCTAGGTCGTTTTGAAACGCGACCACCGAAGGATGCTCGCGCGCGAGGGTCTCCCACAGGTTCACGAACTTGATCAGTGTTCGTTCCGTCTTTGCCCGGTCCTTCGGCATCGCCGTGACCGCCTTCGGGTCTCGATTTGCCTTCCAATATCCGGCGACTCGGCGCTGTTCCTCTTTGGCGTCCGGATATTTGCTGCGCAACCGCTCAACCAGTTCCAGGCCGGACGCCATGGCGTCGATGGCGTCGTCATTCCGGTCGACTTCGTGATAGATTTCGGCCAATCGGAGATCCGCCACCGCCAAATCAGTAAGCAGCGCGGGATTATCGCCACGCTCGCTCAGAAGTGTCTGGTAGTACCGGACGGCATCCTCGAGCAGGTCCTTGCGAAGCGGCTGTAGTGTCGGCACGTCGAATAACTTGCTTTGACTGACACGCGTGAAGTACTGATCGACCGCCTGACGGGCGCGCTTGAGATTCTGTTCCGCCTGCTGCCGCTGCCCTTCTGCGATTTGCCGTTGGGCTGCTTCGGCCTTCCGCGCCTCTTCGGCCTCCTCGAACCGCGCGTCCGCCTGCCGTTCCGCTCGTGTCGCGCGAATCGCCTGGGTGACGCTGGCGATGATCCCGAAGACGAGCGTCGCGAGCACCAGGGTCGCTGTCGTGAAGGCCGCGCGGTTGCGGCGGGCAAACTTGCGGAAGCGATACCAGGCCGAAGGAGGACACGCCAGCACGGGTTCGTCGGCCAGATACCGCTCGACGTCCACCGCGAAGCCGTTGGCCGTTTCGTACCGGCGCGAGCGTTCCTTCTCCAGCGCCTTCATCACGATCCAGTCCAGGTCGCCCCGCACAAGCCGGCTTAAGCGATGGGGGTCCGCGTGTCGATGGGCCGCCACTGCCGCGGATCTGTCGCCCAAAGTGCTGATCCGTGTGCTCGGCTTGGCCGGCTCCTCCTCGCGGATGATGCGGCGGATTTCGTCGTAGGCCGCCTTCTTCAGCCGGTCCCTATCGAACGGCGTGGTGCCCGTCAGCAACTCGTACAACAGCACGCCCAGCGAATAGATGTCGCTCCGTGTGTCAATATCCAGGGCGGTAATCTCTGCCTGCTCGGGACTCATGTAGAGCGGCGTTCCCACCATCTGCGCGAGTTGCGTGTAAATCGTCTTGTCGGTCAGCGGTTGATACAGGGCCTTGGCCACGCCGAAGTCGATCACTTTTACCACGGGCCGACCATCGTGCTCTGCGACCAGCACGTTGGACGGCTTGATGTCGCGGTGGATGACCCCTTTTTGATGAGCGTGCTGCACAGCGCGGCAGACGTTGACGAACAGCTCCAGCCGCTCGTGCACGGCCAGATTCTTCTGATCGCAATAGTCGGTAATCGGCACGCCGCGGACCAGTTCCATCACGAAATAGGGGCGTCCGGAATCGGTGGTGCCGGCATCGAGCGCGCGAGCGATGTTGGGATGTTCCATCAAAGCCAGCGCCTGCCGCTCGGCGTCGAATCTGGCCAGCACCTGCCGGGTATCCATTCCGGGCTTGACGATCTTGAGCGCCACCCGACGGCGGACCGGGGCGTGCTGGTCGGCCATGAACACGATGCCAAAGCCCCCTTCGCCGATCTGCTCCAACAGCTTGTAAGGGCCGATCTGCGTCCCGGCTCCTTCGATGCCTGGCTCGTTGACGGTCTGCGCCAATCCCGGAGGGGGCACTTCCAAGAAGCTCATGGCCTGGTCGTGTTTTCGAAGGAGGCCCTCCAGCCGCTGCCGCAGCGCCGCGTCAGCCCCGCAGACGCTGTCGAGATACGCGGCGCGATCTTCCGGAGGCAGCTCGATCGCAGCCTCGAATAGCTCCCGTTCGGTCATGGCCCGTTTCTCCAGACTCTATTATCTAGTGCGAAATCGGCGCACGCAGTGTGCCAAGAAATCGCTTCAATCCCGCTCCAGTTCCTGGAGCAGCCAGGCTTTCGCATAGGCCCAAAGCCGGGTACCCCGCAGCGACAGGCATTGGCGCTCATGGATCACCCGGCCGGAATCCTGAAGACTCCAAAAGCAAAAGGAGCGTCGAACCAAGGCCGCTCCTCTAACCCCGCCGGGGGCCTCAGAAACAGTTCTTGGCCGACGCCCCCTTGCGGGGGCGCGGCACAAGCACTGCTTTCGTGAATTCAAGAGCCTTGAGGGCTCAGGCTGGCGGTTCTAGAAGAGGCAGTTCTTGACGCTCGCGCGTCATTCCAAGTTATCGATGTGGCCGATCAGCCGGTCACCGATTCATTCGCAGTTGTCCTTTCGAGTGCCATCATTCGTCGGCCCGTCGGATCACAGTTTCCGGAAAGCAGCCTCTGCGACGCCACGGTCTAATAGATCACATGGCGGGGTTGCCATCGAGAATGCCGATCAAGCGGGTGCTATCCAGGTACAGCGCGTCGAGGTTATCGACGTCTTCGGCGACATAGCCGCCGGGGGCGGTGTTCCCAGTGATGCTGCGGGAGTTTTCGACTGTCGGCGTGCCGTCGTTGAAGATTCCGCTGCCCTCGCCGCTGGCTTGGGCGGTCGTGACGGTCAGCGTGCTGAGGGCTTGTTGTCCAACCGGCTGCAGTTGCGGCCCGGTGAGCGTCTGCTGAAAGGGCTGCGAGGGGACCGCCGCCTCGGGCAGCGGATCGCCGCCCTGGCGCCCCTCCGCCTGGATCACGCCAAACAGGCCGTTGATGGCCACGCCCGGCGCGTTGGGGCCCGCGTCAAAGAAGAGCTGGTTGGTTTTGCCGCCTCTCGGTGTGCCGTCGCCGAATTCCAAGTCCCACAAGCCGGTGATGGCAATCGGGGCGCCGTCCGGCTGGTCCAGCTTTCCGAGATAGGCGCCCGTGTGCGGATTAAAAACGTTGATGTTGCCGGCCCCCGCCACGTTGCCGATCAAGAGATCGCCGCTGTACGCGCCGAAGTTCGCCGGCGCCTGGGTGATTCCCCAGGGGTTTTCGAGCGGGCCCGCGCCGGGACCGTTGGCGGCGAAATGATGCAGCAGGTGGCCGTCGGTATCGAACACGTCCACCGCGCCGGCATTGAAGCTGTGAAGATCGGCGAAGGTGACGTAGAGCTTGCCGCTCTGGGCTTGCACCGACCAGGCGCTCAGGTTGGGGTCAATCTTCGTCACGTTCGGATCGGTAAAGGAGCCGATGAGATTGAAGTGGCCATCGAACATGTCCACGCGGTTGTTGAGGAAGTCGGCCGCATAGAGGACATTCTGCCCCCGGCTCTGAGCCATTTCGAGGCCGGTGAAGACGGCGGGTTTGCCGGCGGCGAAGCTATCCTGGATGAGGATCGCATGGGTTGGATCGACGGCGGGGTTCCAGCCGCTGATGGTGCCGTCGATGGAATCGAAGATCAGGCGGGCCGGCGCGCATTTGCCGCCCTCCGAGATCACAAAGTTCGAGGTCGGGTTGTAGACCACGCCGGTGGGGTGCCCGCCCGGTCCGAGCCCCAGGGCCGCCGATCCCTTCGCCGAACCCGGCACAGTGATTGTCTGCGGCAGCACGTGGCCGGAGGCGTCATAGAACGTGGCCACTCCAGTGGTGAACGCGTTGGCCACACAGAAAGTCCCGTTCGGCAGGGAAGTCATGCCCCAGCCGTTCAGGTTGGAGTCGGTGAGCTGCGCCATGCCGGCCTTGTAACCGACCAGGTTAATCTGCTGGTAGCCGCTGAGAAGAATGCGGCCTTCCAGAACTTCGGGCCGGGGGCGGAAGCCGGCCCGTTGGTTACGCCGGCGCGCCGCGGGTGCAGAGTGGTTCCAGTTTCGCAGCCACGAAGAGAATAACATGATGGTTCTCCTTTCGAGAGCTGGTCTGCGATACAATGAAAGCCATCGCCTCGGCGCGCAGACCAAGCGCCGGGAGATGCCTGGCCGGTGCGGGTTTGCTTGGCGGCGGACACGCACCGGCCTTCTACTTTTTCCCGACAAAAGCCGGCCTTTCACGGGCCGGGCCGTGACCTTGATAGCTCCCATTCGGTCATTGGCAGCTTTCTCCAGTCACTATTATCTTGTGCGAAATCGGCGCTCGGAGTGTGCCAAGAAATCGCTCAATCCCGCTTCAGTTCCTGGAGAAGCCACGCTTTCGCGTAAGCCCAGAGCCGATGGGTACTCCGCAGCGACAGCCCTAGCAGTTCTGCAGAGGCGCTCATCGTCTGGCCGGCGAAGTAGCGGAAGTTGACTAATTCCGCGGCCTGCGGCTCGACCGCCGCTAGCCGGGTCAAGGCCTCGTCCAGCGCCAAGAGCTCATTCGGACGCTCCGACGAAACAACCGCGAGGTCTTCGAGTGTAACGCGCTCGCGCGGGCCGCCCCTCTTCAAGCTGCCGCGAGCACGGGCGCGTTCCACCAGAATGCGGCGCATGGCCTGGGCGGCGGCCGCGATGAAATGGCGGCGGCTGTTCCAGTGGTCTTCCCGGTCGACGTCCACCAACCGCAGATAGGCTTCGTGCACCAGCGCCGTCGCATTCAGCGTCTGGCCGGGCCTTTCTTGCGAGATCTGCTGCGCCGCCAGCCTCCGCAACTCGTCGTAGACCAGTGGCAACAACGCCTCGGCCGCCGACGGATCACCTTGCTCGATGGCGGAGAGAAGTCGGGTGACGTCGGTCATGAGCGAGCGCGAGGATCGGTGTGTCTACCTCAAGGGGCTCATTATACAGCCTACATCCCCGCGATCGGCGAACCTCCGTCGGCAGCAGTCTCATTTACTCAACCCTTTGCTGAGTTTCGGCAAAAAACGACCGTTTTACGAGAGCCGCCGCTTGGCTCGTCCCGGATTCTCATACGTTTTTCGACGCACGATTTTCGTGACGAGAACTCAAACGTTTTGTGAGGATCGCTCTCGACTGAACAATGGCCGCGAAATTGGCTTAAAAGGCAGCGCATCAAACGAACGTTTTTTGGCACCCGTCGCGACTCGCTCGGTCGAACGTCATCGAGTGGCAGTGCGGTCGCATTCTCCGTCGATGCAAGTGCCTCCAAGGCGCTCGGTCGAGAGGGGTGGAAATGCCAAAGCGAGTCAAGCCGGGACAGTCTGACGATCTCCTGGCCAACTTGCGACAAATTACAAAGGGCCATCTTCGACCCTCGCTCGCGCAATCGCTGCCATACCTGACACAAAGTATCGAGCAGGAGCGAATCGAAGTATTGCACGTCGGCAAAGTCGAAAACGACCGCGAGGATGTCGGGGTCACCAATTTCGTCGATGAGAGCAGTTCGTTCTTCGAGCACGTCTGCGCCACAAAGACTGTCAAGGGATTGACCCAGAACAACGACCAAGACGTCGCTGCCGCGCTCAAGCCGAAAATACCGGTACGACTTCGTTGTCCGCGTGTCCGATACATGCTGTCCACTGAGCATAGCTCGGCCCTCACGTTCCACTGTCGAACGCAAGGTCATTTGGGCTTTTGCGCATTCTGTTTATTCGCAGACTTCAGATCCCCAACATCTGATTTATTTGTCAACAGCGCCTCGGCCTCGCGGAGGAGGATCTGGCAGTGTAACCCGTTCTGCCAGTCGCCGCCGAATAGCCGGCCGACGCTTGGGTCAGGCATCTTTTCGATCGCTTGCGCGCTGTGCAGCGCCGCGTGGGCTTGCTCCTTCTGGCCCAGGCGGTGCTGTGCCATGGCCAGTACTGCGAAAGCGCTCGCGTCAACGTGAGCGCCGTCGGCGTGGGCCCCGAAACGCTCGAGCCACTTGACGGCCTCTGCGTGCCGACCGGCGCGGTACTCGGCGAGCCCCTTGACAAACACGAACCAGCGGTAATCGCCATGCTTCTCAGTACCGCTCACGACTCGGTCGGCGAGCTTCTGGACGCGATCGAAGTCGGGCACGGCATCGGGCAAGAGTAAACACGTTTTCGCGGTCCGCTCCGCGACATTGGGCGCTTGGGTCTCTTGGAACCGCTCGAGCATCGCCCAGCAGGTGCGGCGGTAGCCCGCGACGTCGCCAGCCCGGAGATGAAGGGGCGCGGCATGGAACAGGTACCAATGGTTGCCAGGCTCCAGTTCGGCGGCTTTGTCGATCGCCGCCAGCGCCTCATCCCAGCGGCCCAAACGGGCAGAAGCGTCGGCGTGATTCCACTCACGAGAGGCCGCCCTATTCGCCTTGGAGGCCTCGTCGAAGGAGGGCAGGGATTCGCCGGTGCCGAGCAGGGACGCAGCTTCGGCACGGAACCGCCACAGTTCCTCATTCAGGAACATCCGCTTGACGGCTTTGTCGTACCACTTCCGTGCTTCCTGTTGATTGCCAACCTGCCGGTTGGCCATCGCCACAAAGAACCAGTCAAAACTGTCACCGCCGTTGCGCAGCTCCATTGACTTCTTCAAGGCCTCGAGGGCCGCTTTCCAGTCGCCGGCGCGGTATTCGGCCGCCCCCAGTGTGTTCCACCACATCCCCTGCTTGGGCTCCAATTCGACCGCCTTCTTGGCCAGCACAACAGCGCGGGCCGGATCGCGGAACTGGGCCTCGGCGCATGTCGCCCAAGTCCACGCAAGATTGTTATGCGCAGCGGCGCTCTTGGGATTCTGCTCCAAAATCTTGGTGAAGGTTTTTCGGCGAAGGTCGAGCCACGCGCGGATGACAGCCGTCGCCTCCTGCGCTCGATTGTTTTTCCGCAGCAAGCTGACCAGGTTGCCATAACACGTGTCGGTCATGTTGCGACGGTCATCCGCGACTAGCTCAGTGACGGGGAGCTTCGTCAACAGGTCGGCAGCGTTGCGGTAGCTCTCCTCGGCTTCGTGCGTCCGGCTCCCTGCCTCAGCGAGTGGGCCGAGTTGGTACGTCGAGGTCCAAATCGCATTGATGCGGTGGATGGGCTCACTCGGCACGTCGGCGCCCAACTTGCGCCAAGTGGCCTCCGCCTGGCGATAATGCTTCTCCGCCTCGTCCAGCCGGTTTTCCGCTTGCAGCACTTCCGCCAGTTCGAAGTGACTGCGTGCCACCCGATTCCGACATTCCGCGTCGTCCGGCGCTTCCGCAGCGAGTTTTGAATAAACGTCTGCAGCGTCTCGGTACGATTTTTCCGCTTCCGGCAGGCGGTTCTGTTGTCGCATCACCCCGGCGACATTCCAGTCGCTGAAGCCTTGCTCAAAGCGGTAGTAGCGGTTTTGAGGAAAGTCGACCGCGAGCTTTTCAAAGATCGCCAGGGCCTGGCGATGCTGCTTTTCCGCCTCCTCCAGTCGCCCTGCTGCCCAGGCCACGTTGGCCAGGTGCCACAGCGTGTGACCAACTTCCAGGCGGTAGTTGTCTCTCGACGGAAACTCGCCGGCCAGCTTTTCAAAGAGGGCGAGGGTCTGACGGTAAGAGTCTTCCGCCTCCCTGCTTCGTTTGTTGTCGTTCAATAACGCCGCCAATCCCCGACACGAGTGGGCCAGATGGAAGCGGTAGTCGGGATTCGCGGGCGCATCGGCAACCAGTTTTTGCTTGAGGGCCACGGCCTGACGGTACTCCCGTTCTGCGTCGGCAGGGCGGCCGGCCGACCAAAACAGGGTGCCGAAATCGTTGTGACAGTTGGCCCGCGTGAGCTGGTAGTCACGATTTGTCGGAAAAGCGGCCGCCAGCGCGTCGTATTGGGCAAGGGCCTGGCGATAATGCGATTCCGCGTCGTCCCTCCGCTTGATGTCGCGAAAGGAGTTGGCCAGCTCGTGGTGAACGCGCGCCAGCCACTCGGGATGGGCCGCGTTCTTAGGAAATGCACCCCTGAGCGCCTCGATCCGCGAAATGAAACGGCGAACGACTTCCTCTGCCGCCTGTGATCGCCCTTTCGATTCCAAGAAACGAACAAGATCGAGATAGTTGGCGGCCCATTCCTCTTCGCTAAATGGCTCGACGTGCAACTTTTCGAGGGCCCCCTCATGGGTCTCGATCGCGCGGCGAAACTCCTGCTCTGCCTCATCCGGACGCTGGGCATCAATGAGGAACTGGGCCAGGCGCCGCTGCGTGTCTGCCAGGAAATGCCAATTCTTGATGTTCTTGGGTTCGTGGACCGTGAGCCATTGAAAGCTGTCGATCGCCTCGCGGAACGCATGCTCGACATCGCCACGATGCTCCGGGCCTGGCCCGAGGTCGAATGCCAGGAAGCGGAGCGCGTGCCCGACTTGCCAGCGGCCTACGGAATCATTGGGAGCCTCTTGAGCCAATCGACGATACAGCAAAATAGCCTGTCGCCACGCTGACTCGGCGGCTGGTCTTTCCCCGGCGCTACCCCACGCACATCCCAGATGATAAAAGGCTCCGGCCAGAGCCGATCGGGAGCCACGATCTTCGGGAAGATTCGTAGCGAGCCTGTTGATATTCGTCAGAATCGGCGCGAGTTCCCGCCGAGACCACTTGGCGGCGTCGGGCATCCCGCTTCCGTTTGAGCAATCAAGGAAATCTCGTGCGCCGGTCGCCGTGAGCACGGCGTAATCGGCAACCGTTGGAAATTCCAGGAAAAGTGCCTTAGCCACGTCGAACTGCCGACGAAAGGCGTCGCCGGCCTGGCGCCTGTTTCCGGCGGCTTGCAGAAAACCGCCTCGATACTTCCAGGCGCTTGCGAGACGAAAGCGATATTGTGGCACCTTCGGATATTGGGCGGCCAATTGCTCGGTCAGCGCCAGTTCGCGAACGACGAGCTTCTGAGCCTCCGCCTGCCGGCCGGCCGCGCCAAGCCGCTGCGCCAATTCATGAAGCTCCATCACCAGGTTTTCGCGGTATTCGGGAACTTCCGGATGGGATTGGCTGAGCCGCTCCCAAATCTCGATCGCCTTGTGGTACGAGTCGATTCCCGCCTTGGTCAGGTCGCTGGAACGGTAGTCGTCTCCCGCGGCGGTTTGCCAACTCGCCAGGCTGGCGTGCGTCTCCGCCAGGTCGTTTTGAAACGCATCCACCGAGGGATGCTCTCGCGCCAGGGTCTCCCACAACTTCACGAACTTCATCAGCGTTCGTTGCGCCTTTGCCCGGTCCTTTGGCATCACCGTGCCCGCCTTCGGGGTTCGATTTGCCTTCCAAAACCCCGCGACGCTGCGCAGCTCGTCTTTGGCGTCCGGATACTTGGTGTGCAGCCGCTCAACCAGTTCCAGGCCGGACGCCAAGGCGTCGACGGCGTCGTCGTTCCGGTCGACTTCGTGATCGATTTCGGCCAATCGGAGATCCGCCACCGCCAAATCAGCAAGCAGCGCGGGATTCTCGCCGCGATCGCTCAGAAGAGTTTGGTAATAACGGACCGCATCCTCCAGCAGTTCCTTGCGAAGCGGCTGTAAAGTCGGCACGTCGAATAACTTGCTTTGGCTGACGCGCGTGAAGTACTGGTCGACCGCCTGACGGGCGCGCTTCAGATTCTCTTCCGCCTGCTGCCGCTGCCGATCCGCGATTTGCCGTTGGTCTGCTTCGGCCTCCCGCGCCATTTCGGCCTCCTGGAACCGCGCATCCGCCTGACGTTCCGCTCGTGTCGCCCGAATCGCTTGGGTGACGCTGACCGCCGTCCCCGCCAGGATCGCCGCGAGCACCACCAGGGACGTCGTGAAGGCCACGCGGTTGCGACGGGTAAACTTCGCAAAGCGATACGCAACCGACGGTGGGCAGGCCAGCACCGGTTCGTCGGCCAGATGCCGCTCGATGTCCATCGCGAGGCCGTTGGCTGTTTCGTACCGGCGCGAGCGTTCTTTCTCGAGCGCCTTCATCACGATCCAATCCAGGTCACCGCGCAAAAGCTGACTCAAGCGGTTGGGATCGGCGTGCCGATGCGCCGCCACCACCGTCCGTTTTTCCCCGAGGGTGCTGATCCGGAGACTCGGCTTGGGTGGCTCCTCCTCGCGGATGATGCGGCGGATTTCGTCGTAGGCCGCCTTTTTCAGCCGGTTCTTGTCAAACGGCGTGCTGCCGGTGAGCAGCTCGTACAGGAGGACGCCCAGCGAATAGATGTCGCTCCGCGTGTCGATGTCCAGTTGGGTCATCTCCGCCTGTTCGGGGCTCATGTAGAGCGGCGTGCCGATCATCTCGGCGAAGCGCGTGAACAGCGTCTCTTGTGTGAGCGGCTGATTGATCGCCTTGGCGATTCCGAAGTCGATGACCTTGGGCACCGGGCGCCCGTCGAGCAGCGTGACCAGGATGTTCGACGGCTTGAGGTCGCGGTGGATGATCCCCTTCTGGTGCGCGTGCTGCACCGCGCGGCAGACTTGCACAAACAGATCCAGCCGCTCGTGCACGACTAGATTGGCCTGATCGCAATAGTCGGTGATCGGCACGCCTCGAACCAGTTCCATCACGAAGTAGGGACGGCCCGAAGCCGTGACGCCGGCGTCGAGCGCCCGGGCGATGTTGGGGTGATCCATCAGCGCCAGCGCCTGCCGCTCGACTTCGAACCGCGCCAGCACCTGCCGGCTATCCATGCCGGGTTTGATGATCTTGAGCGCCACCCGACGGCGGACCGGGGCGTGCTGATCGGCCATGAAGACGACGCCAAAGCCCCCTTCGCCGATTGGCTCCAGCAGCTTGTAGGGGCCCACCTGCGTTCCAGCTTCTTCGATGGCTGGCTGGTTGACGGTCTGCGCCAATTCCGGAGGGGGCACTTCCAGGAAGCTCTTGGCCTCGTCGTGCTTTCTAAGCAGGCCCTCCAGCCGAAGCCTTAGCGCCGCGTCGGCCCCGCAGACGCTGTCGAGATACGCGGCGCGATCTTCCGGAGCCAGTTCAATCGCGGCCTCGAATAGCTCCCGTTCGGTCATGGCCCGTTTCTCCAGCCACTATTATCACACGATTCTGCAGCCGTTAAGTAGTCGTGACGCCGCTCGTTGTGGCGCCGCGCGATGTTTTTTCCTCGGTCCCCGCCAGTCTTGCGACATCCAATCTCCGCGAAATCGTCAGACTAGCTGGAGCAATTCGTCTTTGAAGTTGACGAAGACCAGGTCGAAAGCGTCACTCGCAGCTGCGTCGTTGGACGAGCGTAATCGTTGCTCGGCTGCTTCGGGGACTTGAGCTTCGGCCCCGGTCGATGAATTCAGGAGCGAATTGCCCGTCGCTTCGGTCTGACTCGCGGTCGACTTCGTGACGTTCGCGATCGCACCGGTGCTGACAAGCCCATCACCCGAGACCGCCGCATTCCCGCTCGAGCTGATCGGAATGGCGGGGTTGCCTTCGAGAATGCCAATCGTGCTGGTGCTGTCCAGGTACAGCACTCCCAGGTTGTACACATCCTCGGTGACTGAGCTGGAGTTTTCGACCGTCACCGTGCCGGACGCGTCATTGCAGATGCCGCCGGCCACTCCGTTGCTGTAGTTCGCGGAGACAGTGCAACTACTGAGCGTCAGCATGCCGTGGTTGTAGATGCCGCCGCCAACTCCATCAGGCTGGTAGCTACCGGGCGACGTGTCCAAGGCCTGGTTGTTGAAGATGGTACTGCTGACCAACGTCGCTGTACCCAGGTTCCACATGCCGGCGCCGTCAGCGGCGCCGTTGCCGGAGAAGGTGGAGCTACTGACCGTCAGGATGCCGTCGTTGAAGATGCCGCCTCCCTCGTTCAAGGCGTGACTGTAGGAGATGGTGCACGCGCTGACCTTGAGCGTCCCGAGGTTGAGAATGGCGCCGCCGTAGCCGTCCCACATGGCGAAGCGCGAGCCCACCGACTTATAGCCGGTGCCATGGCTGATCGTCAGGCCGCTGAGGCTTACCGTGGTGTTCGGGGCCACTTCGAAGACCCGGTTGTAGGGATCGCCATAGATGCCGCCGCTGATGATCAGTTGGCCGGCGCCCGGACCCTGGATCGTCAGGTTCTTGGTGATGTCGAGCTGGCCGGTGGTGAGCATGATCGTCTTTCCATCCAATTGGGGGGAGAAGACGATGGTGTCGCCGCTTCGGGCAGCGGCGATTTCGGCCCGTAGGGAGCCGTGGCCCTTATCTTGGATGTTCGTGACGGTCAGCGCGCTGAGCAGACAGCGATCTTCGAGCGCCTCGACGGGTTGCCGGAAGCCGGCCCGCCGGCGCGGGGGCGTTGCTGTGCGCCGGTGCGGCGCGGATGGGGACCGTTTCCAGTTTCGTAGCCAAGACGAGAAGAACATGATCTTGCTCCTTTCGAGAGCTGGTCTGCGATAGAATGAAAAAGCTATCGCCTCGGCGCGCAGACCGAGCGCCGGGATGGCGCCGGGCTTGGGGAGGGACCTGCTTGGCGGCGGAATCTCCCCGGCCCTCTACTTTTTCCCCACAAGGGTCAGGTCCTGCTCGAAGGCGTGCAGGGCATTCTTCCGGTCACTATTGTCTTGTGCGAAAACGGCGCTCGGAGTGTGCCAAGAAATCGCTCAATCCTGCTTTAGTTCCTGGAGAAGCCAGGCTTTCGCATAAGCCCAGAGCCGGTGGGTACTCCGCAGCGACAGCCCGAGCAGTTCTGCACAGGCGCTCATGGGCTGGCCGGCGAAGTAGCGGAAGTTGACTAATTCCGCGGCCTGCGGCTCGACCGCCGCTAGCCGGGTCAAGGCCTCGTCCAGCGCCAATAGCTCATCAGGAGGCTCCGAGGAAACGACGGCGAGGTCATCGAGGATGACGCGGTCGCGCCCGCCACCCCTTTTTAAGCTGCCGCGAGCACGGGCGCGTTCCACCAGGATGCGGCGCATCGCCTGGGCAGCGGCCGCGATGAAATGGCGGCGGCTGTTCCAGTGGTCTGCCCCATCGACGTCCACCAACCGCAAATAGGCTTCATGCACCAACGCCGTCGCATTCAGCGTCTGGCTGGGCCTTTCTTGCGAGATCTGTTGCGCCGCCAGCCTCCGCAACTCGTCGTAGACCAGCGGCAACAACGCCTCGGCCGCCGACGGATCACCTTGCTCGACGGCGGAGAGAAGTCGGGTGACGTCGGTCATGAGCGCGCGCTCGGAACGGAATGTCTATCCCGGGGGCCTCATTATACAGGCAGCCCGGCGGGCGATCGGCCAACCTCCAACCCAGCATTCCCGTTTTCTCAAACCTTTTGTGACCGCCGCAAGAAACGACCGATAAGTGCCCGGGGACACGCAGAAACTCATCCGTTTTTCGGCACACGCCCCGAGTGCCGAAAACTCATATTGCGGACTCGCGCTTTGTTCGACAACCGCGGCAAAAACGCCCCTTCGGGCGGCGGGGTAAATCGAACCTTTTTTGCGCCTGCAAGCGAATCGCTCTGTCTCTGTGGCGTGGCCCTTTCTGACCGCGGAATCTTTCATATTTTTCGACAGGTCGGTCCGCCGGCGTCGCATTGAACTATGAAACGCTCAGCGGGCGGCCGGTTGATCCAGATCGCGTCCGCCGCATCTTTTTGCGCCGCGATCGCTTCACAAACCGCCTCGGCAGGAAGGATGAGTCAAATCAACACCAGAGAAGATGGGTGATGCGCCTCAATCCGATCCAACAGTTGCTCAGGCACGTGAGCCGCCTTCCGATGCGACAAGACACATCCTCGAAACGGTCGCGGCGGGCGACGCTCGGGCGACCGCTCGAACGACTGGAGGATCGTCTGATGCTCACGGCGATTTCACCGGTCGAAATGAGACGAGCCTACGGCATCGATCAGATCAAATTCGGAGCGGCCGCCCTCGCTGGGAACGGTTCGGGCCAAACGATCGGGATTATCGAGATTGGCACCGATGCATCCCTCGTTTCGGATCTGCAATACTTCGATCAGCAGCTCTTCGGTTCGGGTCCGGACGGCGCGCAGTTGCTCGATACGTTTGGAAGCTACACCGGCCCCGTCTCCGGATCGACCAAGCCGTGGTTCGACACCATTTCGGATACGAATTTCCCGCCCTCTGTCGGCACGGCCAAGCAGGATCTCGAGGCGGCGCTCGACGTCGAATGGGCGCATGTCGTTGCGCCGATGGCGAACATCGTGGTCGTGCAGACGGCCAGCAATCAGTCGGGGGCCGCTTACGTCTCCGCGCAGACGCAGCTCGGCGTCTCGACGGTAGCCAGCAGCTATTATCTCTTTCCCAATCTGAATCCCGCGAACTACTCCCAGCCGAATGTTGCCTTCGTGGGAATCACCGGCGACACGGGAACGTCGATTAACTCGCAGCAGGTAGGATTCACGCTCAACAATTTTCCGGCCTCGTCACCGGCCATCATCGCCGTGGGGGGGACGACGCTCTCGCTCAACGCCGACGGCTCCTATGGTTCCGAAACCGGCTGGGGATTTGCCAGTCCCAACCGTTTTCTCACGAGCAGCCAGGCTTACATCGCCCCCGGCTATTGGAATGCCGTTTCGGGCGGTTTTAGCGGCACGTATTACACGTCGCCGGGCCCCTCGGGGAGCACGTCGACCGTGTGGTCGACGACCATCACCTCCAGCGACGTCCTGGGCAAGAACGACAGCGGACTGGAGCTCTCCACCACGTGGACGCCCAGCCCCAGCAACGCAGACAATGCGGAGTACGAGATTTCTGTCAACGGAAACCTTGTCGACACCGTCACCGTCAACCAGCAATTGGCCCCCAACGGAACCACCGGCGCGCTCAATTCTCGCTCGGCGACTTTCCAGGAATTGTGCGCCCTGACCAAGGTGGCGGTCGGCGATACGATTACGATTACGATTCCCGCGCACAACGCTGATGGATCCGTGGTGATCGACGCGATCGGGCTCGCGCCCGACGATGCCAGCGGCGGCGGTCTCTCGAACAACCCCGCCCCGAGCTTTCAGAACGGCCTCGTCATTCACGACGGCAACGCGATCATCTCCAGCAACGGCACCCGGGCCAATCCGGACGTGGCCTTCGACGGCGATTACATCAACAGCCCGGTCGAAATCTATAACCAGGGGGCGGTTCAACTCGCAGCCGGCACGAGCCTCGGCGCACCCGCCTGGGCCGCGCTCTTGGCCATTGCCGACCAGGGCCTGGCGATGGCCGGCCAGCCCGCCATGGGCACGGCAACCGCGCTGGCCGGTCTATACAGGCTGCCGTCTTACGATTTTCACGACGAAACCAGCGGCTACAACGGTTACTCGGCCGGCCCGGGTTACGATCTGGTCACGGGATTGGGCAGCCCCGTCGCCAATCAACTCATTCCCGATCTCGACAATACTGTTGCCCCGGTGAGCGGCCCGCTGACATACGAAGCTCTCGAAGGACAAGGACCGGTCAGCCTGCAGGTGGTCCAGGTCGGCTCGAATATCGAAATCCTCGATGCGAATCACAATTACGCGGTCGTCGCATCGGCCCCGCTCGCCGTCACCACCGGGATCGACGTCGTTGGCGCCGGCAACACGACGAACAGCTTGACGCTCGATTTCGGCCCATTCTCGCCCAGCGATCCCTTCTACCAGCCGAACCTGAGTTATCCCACCGGGATTCCCATCACATTTGACGGCGGATCGTTGGGTGGCGGCAGCGGCACGCTCATTCTCGAGGGTGGCTCGTTCAACAGCGAAGCCGACACATCCACCGGCCCCCACTCGGGAACAGTGACGCTCGACGGCACGCCAATCACCTACACCAACCTCGCGCCCATCATCGACACAACGACGGCCGCCACACTCACCATCAACGATCCAGAGGCCGGTGACGCCGTCACCGTCGAGAACGATCCCAACAGCCCGGAGAACGGCTTTGCCACCAGCCAAATCAGCGGCAGCGGTTTCGAGAAGATCGATCTTGCCAACAAGACAAACGTCGTCTTCGACAACACGTCTTCCGTCACGGACACGTCTGATCTCGTAAACCCGCTGGTCGACAACGCGACCTTCACGATCATCCAGTCGACTCCCCAATTTCATGTTTCAGCACGCGCGAGCGCCTCGGTGAATGAAAACGCGTCGCTCGTTTTCTCCAACGCGAACGCAAATGCAATCAGCGTGACGGATACCGGGGCCGGCACCAACGTCCAACAACTCACACTGGTCGCCACGCACGGCACGCTGACACTCGGGTCAACGAGCGGCCTGACGTTCAAATTCGGCTCCAACGGCTCGTCGTCGATCACCGTCCAGGGGACGCTGGCTAATCTCAACGCCGCCCTGAACGGATTGAAATTCACGCCCACAACCGGATACTCGGGACCCGCGCCTCTCAGCGTGACTTACGAGAATCTCGGCATCGCTCAAACGACGTCGGCGACGACGGCCGTCTCAGTCGTCGTGCCAGCGTCGAAACCTACCGTCAAAATCGAGGCGCCTGCACAGGCGTTGCGAGGCACAGCGGTCCCCATTCGCATTCTGGCAAGCGACACAAACGCCGCTGCCAACGCCGCCCCATTCCATTTCTTGATCTCCTTTGGAGACGGCAGCCCGATCAAAAGCGTGACATCGAAGAGCCCGCTGTCGCTCAGCCACGTCTTCGCACGCGCCGGCACCTACACCGTCGCGGTGATCGCCACGGACGAATACGGCCATACAAGCATTGCGGCCAGGGTGACCATCAGGATCCTGGCCTTGCCACTGGGAAGCGGTCTCTCCATTGATCAATCGTCCCACCTGGGCAGCGGTGACTTCGGTCCTGACGTGGCGATCGCGGTCGACGATGCGACTGATCCGGATGACCAGGCCTTTCAGTGGGCGGGACTCTCGGCCGCCATCGACATGCTGAATGACTGACCGCCGATTCATGTTGCGACCCCCGCGACGGAGACAGAAACCGCCCTTCGGGCTGCGGCGTAAATCGAACGTTTTATGCCACGACTTTGCAAGCACAATTTCGTTGAACAAGGGCTCCAATCGGATACATTCGACTCATTCGTAACTTGAAGGGCAATGTGGACGATGTTGTCAATACGCTCAAACGGCCGGTAAGGCGCGCATTGCGACGCCGACCGCCCCATGTTCGGGAGGGCGAGTCACATCTGCTTCAATGCAACATCAAGTCTGATCGCTGGAAGCAGTGCGTATGGGGTGGCTGCGTACCTGCTGCGACGCGAAAACCCGCGATTGAAATGGAGCGCGGTTGCGCTCATGGGGATCACGTCAATGCAGTGGGTCGAGGG
The DNA here is from genome assembly GCA_035949535.1 of Planctomycetaceae bacterium. Classification (GTDB taxonomy): domain Bacteria; phylum Planctomycetota; class Planctomycetia; order Planctomycetales; family Planctomycetaceae; genus DASPSM01. Next base: position 27,070 of record DASZIA010000022.1, read on the forward strand.
CGCCCTTTGGCTCGACGGCCCGACGCCCGGTGGATTTGTTAACCACGTTTTGACAGTCGGCTTGATTCCTTTGGCGCTGTTGGCTGAAGCGTGGGGTCCGCTGCTCGGTTCGACGTTCGAGCTGCCCATCCGACAGCGCCGCCTGGCCTTCTTCCTGTTGCTGATCGTCGGATTGGCAATGGTTGTCGCCGCTCGCGTCATCTATCAACCAACCTACACGCAGGTCACACCCGACGGACACCTCAATTGGTGGTCGCCGCGCAATCCACCTGTCTTTTCACCTTGGGCGTACGGACTCTGGGCGGCAGTGATTGGCGCTCCGTTTTTGTTGTGGTGGCGCCCCTTTTGGCAAGGCCTGCTGATTGTGTCGTGGGGTTGGTTGTGGGCCATCGCGAGTTTTATTCTCACCGACAGCGCCGCGAGCCATTGGTGTTTCTTCGTCGTGTTTTATGCGGGGTTCGTCTTCGTCTGCTCGTTCAAGGTGAGTGACGAACCGAAACCGGAAGCGGCAACGTAGTCGGCGAGATTAGCGAAAACCGGTACGCGGAGGGCGCGTTCGGAAAGACGACGAGATGCTCGGACGGCACGATGGGACGCACGTTGCCTCGGTACGGGCGCCTGCATTGCCATTTCATAATCTCAGTTGTTTCTACCATTCCCGTTAATCGACCGATAAGTGTCGCCGTCACAGGCACCGGAACCTCATCCGTTTTTGGCACGCTGTTCTGTCACCAGATTGCCATACCTTTTGGCGGAATTCGGCTAGCGGGCGGCGAGAGCGGAATCACACGCCCGGAAATCGGCGGCAGACTTCCATCGTTTCTCGGGGCTCGTCCAGTGCGAGCGGAGGATTTCAGTTCGGAGCGGCTCGATTCGCTGCGGAAAAGTGAATTTCTTTGATTCATTGATCGGATGGGTGTACCCTCGGCATCGACGGCGTTGACCAGCGTCGACTTATCCAGAATGCATCTGGGAAATGTTGACTCAATCAGCAAGACGAGAGGTAGCCCATGCCAACTCGAAACCCGGATTCGAACCCCGCGGCGACGTTCCCGATCCACACTCGCCGCAGCTTCCTCAAGCGCACGTCGCTTTGGGTCGTCGGCGCTCAGGCGAGCGGCATTCTGGCGTGGACGGCCTCCAAGGGTCTCGCGGCCGAGGACACGTTTCCCGTGGCCGAAACGACTTACGGAAAAATCCGCGGAATTAATCTGGGTGGAATCAAGACGTTCCGCGGCGTCCATTACGGCGGAACGACGGTCGGAAAAAACCGCTTCATGCCGCCGACAAGGCCCGATCGCTGGACCGGTGTTAAAGACGCCATCGCCTACGGAGAGATCTCGCCGCAGTTACCCTCCGACCCGCGCGGCGAGTACGCGCAGATGATCGATTGGGATCAGCACTCAAACAGCGGTATGGGCGAGGACTGCCTCCATCTCAACATCTGGACTCCGGCCCTGAAGGACGACGTCAAGCGGCCGGTCTTTTTCTCGATCCACGGTGGCGGATATGCCACGGGGTCCGGCAATGGTCTCGGCTACAGCGGCGAACCTCTCGCCCGTTTCGGCAATGCCGTCGTCGTGACGGTCAATCATCGTCTCGGTCCTTTGGGGTACTTGCACTTGGGTGACTTGGGCGGGCCTCAGTACGCGAAATCCGGCGTCGCTGGCATGCTCGATCTCGTCGCGGCGCTCGAGTGGGTGCGCGACAACATCGAGAATTTCGGCGGCGACCCGAATTGCGTAATGATCTATGGCCAGTCCGGAGGCGGCGCCAAGACCTCCACGCTCTTGGGCATGCCGAGCGCCAAAGGGCTGTTTCATCGCGCCGTCGTTCAGAGCGGCGCGTCCATGACCTCCAGAACCCGCGACCAGGGGACCCGGTCGGCCGAACGGCTGCTGGCGGCGCTCGGCATCGGCAAGAACAACCTGGCCGAACTGCAGAACGTGCCTTGGGAGAGGATTCTGGCAGTGCCCGGAGCGGGTGGACTTGCCGGCGGATTTTCCCCAGTCGCCGACGGAACGACGATTCTCCCGGACGCCTGGACCCCCACTGCGCCGGCCGTCTCGGCCGATATCCCGCTGATGATCGGGACCACTCTGGAAGATGCCGCGATGCGAATGGGGTCCGCCAGGATCGACGAGACGGAATTGAAGTCGTGGGCTCAGGACACCTTTGACAAGAACGCCACAAAGGTGCTGAGCATCTACCGCGGAGTCTATCCGCACGCAACTCCGTTCCAAATCCAAGCGCGCATTCTGACCGATCGTGGCCAGCGCCGGGCTGCTTCGACTATGGCGGAGCGCAAGGCCGCGCTCGGTAAGGCGCCGGCCTATCTCTATATCTGGGCGTGGCCGTCGCCGGGCTTCGGGGGAAAGTTTGGAGCCGTTCACGGCACAGACGTCGGTCTTTCATTCCATAATGCTCGCCAGATCATCTCCGGCAACACTCCGGAAGCGCACAAAATGGCGGATATCCTGGCTTCGGTGTGGGTGGCCTTTGCTAAAACGGGCAATCCGAACTGCCAGCAGATCCCATCCTGGCCGGCCTTCACGCCCCAGCGGCGCGAGACAATGATCTTCGATGTCAACACGCGCGTCGAGAACGATCCAGCGAGGGCGACGCGTTTGCTCTGGGACGAGCTTGGCGTGCCGGGCCGCGAGCGCCGGCAGAGTTAGGCTAACTGGTTCAACAGAACGGCGGCTTCTTCGGCGACCACCGCTCCCCCCAGATCGGCCCCGGCAAATTTCCGTATCGCATCGACCGACCGCCAGAAGGTGAGCACGATGATCTCGACCGCACCAGGGATCGCGCGCTCGAGGAGCATGGCCCCGCCGTATCCGTCCACCGTTCGGACTGCCGGTAGGACCTGGGTCCTCAGGTGCTCGACGTACGCGGGGGCTTGGGCGTGAGTGGTTTGCGCCGACCAAAAACGAGCGATCATATTACACCGCCTTCGGGCTGGCATCGGGCGGATCATCCCCAATCACGACGGCCCAGGACCGGACCTCCCAGCGCGTCACCAGTCCGCCGGTGACATAGGGGTCCTTGCGAGCGAATTCCTCGACCACGGAGCGGTCCGATGCGTGAAACACGAGGAGCGCACGGTCTGTAGGGTCGGAAAACGCGCCGGCCAACAGAAGCTCGCCGCGGCGGTGCGCCTCGCGCGCAATCCGAAGATGTTCCTCCCGAAACGCACCCCTACGCGACACGTAGTCGCTGACCACGTAATAAAACAGTGCAAAGTATTTCATCGCCGCCTCTCCGAATTCTCATCCCCTTTTCGGGGAACTCCGTCAAACCACCGATAAGTGCCATCGTGACCCGGAAACTCATCCGTTTTTCGGCAGATGGTTCCGCGCACCAGATTGCCATACGTTTTCGCGGAATCGGAAGTGATCCGGTGCCGACGGTCAAAACGCTGCAAAAGCGACGTCAAAAATCCCAACGTTTACGGGGCTCTTTGACGGCGTGTAAATCGACCAAGCGCGTCGCTGGGCGGGTTAATAGCGGGTCACGACAAAATCAGAAACGGAGAGAAAATAATTGACGGCTATGATCTACCATGGTAGATCTGTATCGGTAGTCGATAGCCGGGTGCTGCGGTGAGCACCACCAGGAGGATCGGAAATGTCGCATGTCCGCATGGGAAGAGTGCAATTCAAAATCATGCGCGTGCTCTGGGACCGTGGCCGGGCCAGCGCTCGCGAAATCACCGATCGCCTGAATCAAGACGAGCCGATCGCGCACAGCACCGTGCAGACCCTGCTGCGAAAACTCGAAGCCAAGGGGGCGGTCCGGCACGACTCGTCCGAACGCACGTTTGTCTTTCTTCCCTGCGTCGGCGAAGAAAACGTGCGCCGCGGCGCGACGCACGATCTCGTCGAACGTGTCTTCGGCGGTTCCCCTGCGCAGCTGATGTCGTATCTGCTCAAGAATGAGCGCGTGTCGAAGAAGGAGCTTGAGGAAATCCGCCGCTTAATCGATGAGCAGGCCCGCAATCCGAAAAGGGGCAAGCGATGAGCTTCACACACCTCGCCGTCGTCATCGGCACCCTGGCGTCGTTCGGAGCAGCCCTTGGCGCTTTGATCCTGATCCAGACCACAGCCGTCCTCACTGTCGGGCTCGTCTGCACACGAGCCCTCCGTCGCCGCAGCGCGGCGGTGCAATCCGCCTGGCATCGGATCATCCTGACGGCAACAATCCTCACACCTTGCGCATCGGCATTGGCTGGACTCACCGTGGCGCGAGTCCACGTTGCCCTTCCCGTTCGTTATTCGAGTATGCCGGTCGCGGCAGACGAACGTTTTGAGGCGGCGCCGGCACCGACTGCCGATCGACCATCGCCGAAGGCTGCCGAACGCTCGATGACCGACACGGTGCGCGGCGAGCGGCCCGCGAGAAGTGTTCGCAGCACAGATTTGTCGCCGGCCGCTGCAACTCAATCAGTCGTTCACGGGAATGAGCCCGCGAAGGGGGAGCCGGAATTAAACGCGCGACCTTCCTGGCTCACCGTCACTGCTGTCACGTTTTGCACGGCATGGCTCCTGATTGCGGCGATTCGCCTTGGGCGCCTGAACGGCGCGATCTTGGGCGCAATGCGGCTGATTCGCACCGCAGTCGACGCAGACCCGCAGCTTGCGGCTCATTGTCGGCTGCTTGCCCGTGATCTTGGCGTGCGGCCGCCCGCTTTGAAACGCAGCCCGTTTGTGAGCAGTGCCTGCGTGTTCGGCTGGCGGCGGCCCGTAATTGTTCTGCCCGAATCGGATGCCGGTATCGGCGATGACGTCCTGATCCACGAGCTGGCCCACGTCGTCCGCCGCGACTGTCTTTGGAACCTGTTGGCCGAATGCGCCGTGGCGATCCTCTGGCTTCAGCCTCTTTTGTGGCGTCTAAAATCCCGAATGCAGGAGTGTGCAGAGGAAGTCTGCGACGACTACGTTGTTCAATTCGGGACCGACCGATGCGATTATGCCGATCGGCTCGCGCGGATAGCCGAGCGCTTTGTGCCGGTGGCAACACAAGTCGGTATCGGAATCGTATCGTACCGTTCTTCCCTCGGCCGCCGCGTGAGCCGCATCCTCGACTCCTCGCGCCGATTGCAAACGCGGGCGGGACGAAAAACCATCGCGGGCTTATTGTCCGGGGCGGTTGCCGTGGTCCTGGCAGCCAGCCTGATTGACGTCGGCCCTCAACCCGATCGCGCTGCAGGCGCTGCAACCGACGTGGCGCTGACGCCCCCAGCGACCGATCAACCCAAGTTGACACCGGCGAAGGAAGAACACGGCGACCTTGTCACCGTTCGCGGGCAGGTGTTGACCGCCGAGGGTCGGCCAGCGGTCGGAGCGAAGATCTCGGCGATTTGGGACGTGGAAACGTGGGACGTGTGGTATCGACCGATCGCGACGGTGAACACGGGACCGAACGGTCTGTTCGAGCTTGTGTTTCGAAAATCGCAATTCGGCAAGAGCCCTAACCGCATTGATGAGTGGAAAGGAACAGTGATTGAGGTCCAGGCCGACGGCTGCTGCTTCGAATGGACTTACTGGTCCAAAATCGATGCAACGAAACCGCTCGTGTTCAAGCTTTCGCCCGATTTTCCGATCCATGGACGAGTGGTTGACCTGCAAGGGCAGCCCGTGGCCGGCGTGGCGGTTTGTCTCCTTTCCGTGAGTGAATTTCGCAACGCAAGCCTCGATGCCTGGCTCAAACGCTTCAAGGGAGATAGCCAGTCCGGAGCGGAGTCCGCTCCGTATCTTGGCAGGAGGCGGCCGGCGCGCGATCGCACTGACCCGTGGGCCGTCACGAATCAAGAGGGCCGTTTCGTGATCAGAGGAATACACGCCGAGCGTCTCATCACCGCGGCGCTGCGAGGTGACTCGATCGCGTATGAGGAACTCTCGATCGTGACGAGGAACACGCCGCCAGTCGTCCGTGGGCCATCCTCTTCCGAACTTCTGATCGACAAGGTCTATGGGGCCGATTTCATCCATCTGGCCTCTCCCGGCCGATCGATCGTCGGCATGGTCAATGACGCCGCCACGGGCAAGCCGCTGCCGGGAGTCGCCGTCGAGGTTTGGCGAATGGCCGGCACGAAGCTAGAGGGTCGAGGAGATCCAAGAGTTTTGACCGACGGGAACGGGCATTACCGGCTCATCGGCTTGCCGAATGGGAAAGGGAACCAGCTTTTGCTTTCGCCGGGCGTTGATCAGCCCTACCTCATGCGACAAGTGGAGGTTCCCGCGTCATCGGGATTTGAACCGATCAAGTTTGACATTCCGTTGCACCGCGGGCTGTGGATCACGGGACGAGCCACCGACAAGGTCACCGGTAAACCCGTCGCGGCGCAGTTGTACTATCTTCCATTTCGCGAAAACGCATTCGCACGTCAGCTCCCCGAATTTCACAGCAACCGCGCGGTGGATGGAGAAGATCGTGCGAAGATGACGCGCGAAGACGGCACGTTTCGGATTGTCGGGTTGCCGGGCCGGGCAATTGTCGGCGGATCGATAGGGTCCACCGTCGTACACTACCGCGCGGGCGTTGGCGCCTCCGAAATTCAGGGGATTAACAAGAACGGGTGGTTTCCGACCTACGGTTATTTCCAGGCGGGAAACAAATGGCCGGACGTGCTCAAAGAGATCAATCCGCGCGAAGGAGTCGAGGAAGTCCGATGCGACCTCGTCTTTGACCCTGGTGCGACGATCCACGTCTCTCTGATCGATCGCAACGGCGAGCCGGCGAACGGCTCGAATGTCGTCGGCGGATGGGCCCCGCACGACAGCAGCCCCAAGCCGTCGACGTTCGACATCGTCAATCTGTCCCCGGGCGAGAAACGGCCGATCTTGATCCGAAACGACCAATTGAACATCGGCAAGTTTCTGCTGCTTGATTTGACCGAGAAGACGCCAAAGTCGTTGACGATTACGCTTGAGCCTTGCGCCACGATCGTCGGCCGGCTGGTTGGCCCAGACGGCATCGGAGTCAAAGGAAGTCTGGTCGGAATGCCTCGCCCGACTGGTGACTTCTGGCCGCAGCTTCCGCCGGTCGCGAGTGAGCCCGACGGCAACTTCAAAGTCGCCGTTCCACCCGGCTGTCCATACGGCTTACGCGCGGATGTTCGCGGATTGCGGACCGGCTTTACGAGGGATCTCACGGTCGAGCCCAGCAAGACAATCGACGTCGGCGAAATCAAGCTCGAGCGACAGCGGCGGCGGCGGTGAGAGCCGGCGACGCCCTGGACTCCAATTTTTCGGCGATCTCCGTTGGCCGCTCCGATCGCTTCGCCGCGGGAGGATGTTCATCCACGAGACTCTGGCGCGCAGCGAAGGTGGGCACCCGTTGTGTCATCAACTCATGCGTATTCGCGGACACATCGAAAAACGACCGATAAGTGCCGCGGTGACACGCAGAAACTCATCCGTTTTTCGGCATACTCTCCGAGTGCCGAAAACTCATACGTTATCGCGGAGTCGCGCCCGGCGCGACGATCGTTGAGAAAAGTCTCTTCGGAGTGCGGCGTAAATCGAACCTTTTTTGGTAGTTGATTAGCGCCGCGAAATCCCTTATTCCCTGAGGACAAACTCCTCGCGCCCGACGACAAAGTTTAATTGCGGCCCCGCCGCTGAGGCATTCAACCCTCAAGCCGCTACATGCAGCCGTCGGCCACTGCCCACCTGGCTCGGCCTCTCGTGCTGGGGGTCAGAGATGGAAGATCTCGAATTCCAGGACATACTGCTCGTCGCGCTCGCGCACAAAGAATGAGCTAGCCAATCCCATGAGTGGGATCTTGTCATTCTTGGGGTCGGCGGGTTCGGTGGTGACCGGTACCTGCGCCATGAACCAGCCCCAGCCCTCGCGGTTCCGCGGCTGGAACTCGGCGTCGTCGTTGATGACTCCCACTAGGCGATCATTCGGCACCACCACCGACCAAGGTGCATCGCCGCCGAAGAAGGTGGTGACGCGTTTCTTGAGCGCCTCCGGCGTCCACGAGGTCCCGTTCGGCCAGAGGAGGGCCTCAAGCGCTCCCTTGTAGTCGTCGGCAGCGAGTAACTCGACCCATCGCCAGAACCCGTCGAGATAGTTCGACTTGGAGTCCACCAGCGGTAGTCTGATAAGCCGATCGCCGTTCAAATTCAGTGTCGCCATCCACCCTCGATGCGAGGAATTTGCTCTTACCCTGACCGGTGCCGGTCAGGGGCAAGACCAGTGCCACCGGCGTGCCCCGCAGGAGTTGACTGAGGAAGTCCAGGGCCGAGCGCCCCTGCTGCCAGGACGTCCGCCACACCGACATCAGAATCGATTGCGCCTGCGCCCCTGCCCAGATCCGATTGCCGTCCCAGACCTTGGGGAGGATGGAGAGCTTACTCTCCAAGATGCGGGGCCACTGTCAAAGAACTTAATCCTTTTCCGGGAGCACCGTCAAACGACCGTTAGATGTGCGCCCCGGACTGGCTCGTCGCGGATTCTCGCACGTTTTGTGACGCCCGATTTTCGTGCCGAGAACTCAGACGTTTTGTGGGAATCGCTCTCGGATGAACGATGACCGCCAAGGTGGCTCGAACGGCAGCGCATCAAAGGAACGTTTGATGAAAATGGAGACTCTTCGTCTTTTCCTGTCTGATTCAAAGTGTTGGCGGTTTGAGCAGTCGAGCGACGGTTTGCAGGGCAACTTGAAGGTGACCGATGTAGGCGATCTTTCCTTCCCGATCGATGACGGCGGTTGTCGGGACCGCGTCAATTCCGAAGGCTTGAGCCGTTTTGCCCAAACCATTCTTTCGCGGTCCAGGTTTATCGATCGCGATCGAAAACGTCAGCTTCTTTTTGTCCACGAGTTTTTTCAGGTTCTCGTCGGTGTCGCCGGCGTCGTAGACCCCGACGACGCAGACCTGATCCTTGGGAAAGACCTTTGCGGCGTCCCGGATCTCATCCGACACCTTGTCGCACGGACCGCACCAGATTGCCGAAAAAGTGACGAGGACAATCTTCCCTGCGATCGCCGGGGCGGCTTCTCCGGATGTCCACTTGGCGACGTCAATCGGCGGTGCCTTGTCACCGGCGACGACGACGGGCCGTTTTCGCGGAGCGAATTCATTGGCGCGGGAGACCACGTCGGACACGGCTTCATTCACGACTGCCGAACGTGGACGCGGGTTCGAGTTCATTTCCTCGCGGGAAATCCCTCGGTGGTCGATCACATTTGTCCCGGGCTCGACCGCCACCACAAAAGTTTCAGGCGAAACGTGATCCATTAGTGCGGCTTCGTCGATGACGGTCACTGCAGCGCGGTTCAATTTTTGGTCTGAGTACTCGCAATGAAAATGGACTCCTGGCAAAACGGCGCCGTTCGGCTGCGACTGGGGGAGGAACTGCCAGGTTTCGCGAACATTCTTGTACTGCGGAATCTCAATCCGCTGGCGGAAAATGAATCCCGTCGTTTCGTCGATGAGAACGAGGTTGCGGACGTTGCCGCCCGCAGACTCAAATTGCAGACGACCATTTTGGGAAGTCATTCTCATGTCCATTCCGTCGCGCCAATGAATTGGTGTCGGTTTGTTCGCGGACGGCCACAAAGAATGAAACAGATCGTTCGTCCCGGTCGACCCCATGGAGTTGTTCTCAACGTCCCACAGGTCGCATTGAGCATTGTCTCGCTCATATGTGATCGTTTCATAACCATTGAAGACAAAAGTGCTGTTGATCCGCCTTTGACCATCGGCGTCCGCTTTCGCATCGACCCACGAAACGCGAGAGCGGTCCCGATCGAACGTCGCCTCTTGGTACCCGAGCGCGCGCGCGTCCGGAAATGCGCCGTGGAGCAGTGCCGTCACAATCTCGTCTTGTTTCTTGCCCTGACACGCTTCCAGGATCGCAACAAGGTCTTCGTGTTTGATATTGCTTCGCATGTAGTTGTTGATCCGAATGCGATACCGGCCGCGTGCGCCGAGTAGCCATTGGCGGTAAGAAAGTTGACGCATGCGTTCCCATGTCTCTTGAGCGCGGCTGAACTTTACAAGCGGCGGTGGCAGGGAAACGGCTTTGTCCTCTTCGCGTCCGACTGTGACCGTCACCGACGTCTCCTTTCCGAGCGACAGATCGGCCCACTCGGTCGCGAAGCGCCGTGTTGCGGGCCTGATCGTTCGCTGAATGAAGAACCGGCGCCGACCTGGCGGGACTACCGCCCGCAGAATTCCGCCGGCGTCCGTCACCGGATTGTCGGTGAACGTGGTTTGGCTCTGCAGTCGGACGGCTTTGCCGGACCCGTCGACTTCGGTATAGGCAGCAGCGCCTTCGATCGGCATGCCTGTACCTTCCTCGACCGCCTTGAGCATCACTGTGGCCGCTAGCGGCAGCGCCATGGCCACGGTGTAAGACCGGCTTGGTCCTTCGATCGTTAGCTCCCTTGTCTGGCGGACCAAGGGGACGCCCCATGCCGGCTCGGCCATCAGCCGATAGGTGCCGGGCGACAAGCCGAGTGCGGCGTTGCCATCCTTGTCTGTTCTTGATGTTGCCCCTGTCCGAGAGATCTTGCGCCCTTGCACCCGGAGAACGGCATTTGCGACTGGACGTTCAGACGAACCTTCCGTCACGTGGATCCGAATTTCGCGTGGCGCCGGAAAGCTGTAATTGAATTCGCCGTCATATCCACTACTCGTTATCAGCCGCCGCGAGTCGGACGGTCCGTTACTGGTTGCGAGAGTAAACGAATGCGGCACGTAGTCCTTACCGAATTCGATCTGCGCACTCAGGTGCGCGTCACGCGGCAAGCCGCGAATCTCGTAACGTCCATCCGCATCGGCACGTGTCCAGAGGAACGGTTGAAACAATTCGCGAACCTGATAGATGACGTTGCACGACCCATCTGCTGCGAGCGGACTGGTTTCGTTGTAGCGGGCCATGCCGGTCCACCGCAGTCGTGAGTCGCCACGTCGCACGTCCTCAGTGACTCCAAGATGGATTCCAGCTCCAGGTAGCGGCTCGCCAAAATCGTTTGTGATGCGACCGCGGAGACGCGCCTCGGGTTGGAAGTGAAGATCGATCGGGATCGACTCGTTTAGATAGAAGATTGAGCGCTCGACGGTTGCTTCCGGCTCGCTCTCACTTGTTCGAGCGGTTGGTCGATAGGTCATTCTCCTTCGCCAGGTGAAGCCGTAAGTCGGAGCCATCGCAATGACTTGAAAGCCCCCCTCGATCGGCTGCGGGACCGGCTCTGGCTTCAATTCCATGACAGGCAACGGCAGATCCCGAAACGCGTATTTGCCATCAACGTCCGTTTTCGTCGCTCCGATCAACGGCTGCTCGAGAACGTACCGGTCGGCGTTTTTGAGAACGTAGACCGTTGCTCCCGTGACGGGCTTGCCGTCCTGGTTGGTCGCGCGCCCGGAAATGTGGATCTTGTGGTTCTGGAGCAAGAAAAGACGGTCAGCGAATCGCTCTGTGTTGCGACTGTGATTAGGGGAAGCCGTTGCCTCGGGATGAGGACGTTCGTTGGATGTGCTGGTCTGGGCGAGTGCTGTGGTCGTTATTTGTGGCGATGACTTTCCTTTCGTCGCCAATGCGACAACCCCGTCCTGCCTTGGGGCCGCAGGTCGCGAATAGGCATGCGACCGGGTGAGCACAAGTCCACCCAGCACGAAGATGACGGCGACGCCCGCGCTCAGGATGCACAACACTTTGCGATATGAGAGCCGGTCTCGGAACACCTGCTCCTTGAGGGCCGCAATCCGCCGACCGATTCCCGACAAGTGCGCCATCGAGAGCCCGGCTGCAACTCGCCCGGACCCAGTCCGCAGCACCAAACGAGCCAGCGTTCGGCTGTACGCTTCGGCGTCCCCCACGTAGTCGGCCGCAATCGCGTCACTCACAGCGTCGCAGGCGTCGGCATGGGCTAGGCGCGCACGCCAGATGAGCGGATGAAACCAGAGCGCCGCCGATAGCCCGCTGAGGAGCGCGTTCCAGGCCACGTCGGCACCAAGGAGGTGGGCCAATTCATGTGCCAATATCGACGGCAGTTCGTCATCGCGTCGTGCATCGACCAGATCGGTTGGGATGAGAATCAGCGGGTCGAATGAACCGCTCAGGCAGGGGCTCTGCACGTCACGAGACTGGCGGACCCGAAAACGTCGCGTGACGCCGAGGGCCGCTGCGACCCGGGCGGCCTCGGAGCACACCCATTCCGGAACTGCGGTTGCCTGCCGACGAATTCGACGCACTTGAGTCAGACCGATTGCGGCGCGCAGCGCCATCAAGCAAGCGCCAACGAACCAGAGGCCAACGACCCAAGGCACGCTCGCGCGACCCCAATGCGTGTCGCGGGTGGAAGTCAGGAGGCTTCGGGACGGGTCGCGGCTCGCGGCCTCCGTCGAAACAGGCAAAATTCCCGGCGGATCGGCAAGGCCCACTTCCGGAGGTGCGGGCGCCGTCCGAGTGGCGATCTCAGGCGGCCGCGTCCTCGAGCCAATGGCCGACCAGGTTCTGGATTCGATTGCCGGGCTCGAAATGCCACGTGGCGGCTGCAATTCAAGCCGGGTTGCCGGAGCGCCCGCGTGGTTTTCCGACTCTTCGGAGAGCGATGGTGCGGGGAGCACTGACAGCGAAAGAAAGGGAGGATACAGGGCAAGTGCGGCCAGCAGCAACGCTCCGGCAGCCGACATCCGCCAGGTCAGTACCTTCCACCTCGGGTTTCCCTTCCTGACGGCAAAATGCACTCCCCAACCAGTCCCCAAGAGAACGGTGAGCTTCACGATCAGCCACAGCAAGCTCGCAAATCGCTCGGTCAAGGCGGCCGACAGCCAGGTTTGGATATCGTTCATTTCCGCCTCCCCGATCTCGGGCGTTTCGACGACTGAGTTTCATCTGCGAGTCGCTTGAGTTCCGCGAGTTCTCCTGCGCTCACCTTTTCGAGGCGAATCAGGTTCATGAGCAGCGCTTGGGCGGAGCCGTGGCAATAGGAATCGATCAGCTCACGCAGCATCGAATGAAATGCCGTCCGCTGCGGCGTGATCGCCTTATACAGAAACGCCTTGCCGGCCTTGCGCCGCGCGACGTGCCCCTTGTTGACGAGAATCGTGAGGTACGATCGCAAGGCAGGATCTTTGATCGGTTCTCGATGGAGCTTTTGAATCTGTCCTGGCTTCATCTCGCCGTGCTCCCACAGCAGCCGCATGACAGTCAACTCACCGGGCGTGAACCG
>DASZIA010000023.1:0-19677 GCA_035949535.1 Planctomycetaceae bacterium
AAGGGAATAAGTGACTTTTTCAATTGGCCGACCGCCTTCGTCGACTCCAGCGTCCATGCGGAGATCCTGGCGATCCGGGCGAAGAAGATACGCGTCAAAGCCGTGTTCGTTGATGGTCTCAAAAAACCAGGCGACCAGCCCAAGTCGGCGCGGGTCGGGAATCTCAGGCGCCGTCGGCGGCTTCGTGTTCGACCCGAACAACTGGACGACCTGGTCGTTCGCGAGGTCGCGGATGTAGTGGTCGTTGGTCCAGACGATTTTGGACAGAGGTATAGAAGCGCCGCTGGAGAGATCGAGTCGCTCTAGATCCGCGCGCCATTTGTTACCCTTAAAGTACACCGTGTATCGACGATCAACGTGCGTGCCAGCCGGCGAGCGCGCAAATGTGTTTTCGTGGAGCCTGATCACGACGCGGCCGGAATGAAGGTCTCTTCTTGATTTGACGATCCCAGCCTCGATCGCCAGAATCCCGGCTTTTGATTGCACCGGCTCCGCACCAAGGAGGCGGACCTCACTTAACGACAGCGTCAGCGAGAGAACCAGCAACGCGCTCCAGGCACAGTGAGAATAGGTAGTCCTAGGCATGTTACGAACCTTCGTGAGGTTTAATTAAGACGGATCGACGTGTCATGAGGTGCCCCGCGAATTGGTTGGGCAGTACGGGTATCGACGGCGTGTTCCCACCATTGTATGGTGCCAGAACGAAAACGCGCTCGTGATTGGGTCGCGGGAACACAGCGAGCGAAGCGAGAGAAGGAAAAGAGCGAAGGACAAAAGAGCCCTCACCCCGGCCCTCTCCCAGAGGACTGGGAGAGGGAGGAAACAGGTCAGTCCTGCGACGGGCGCGGCGGGTTGGCCCAGTGCCCCGACGGATCGCTGCCGCTGACGATCACTCCCTTTTGGTTCCAATCGAGACCAGCTCGGACGTCGGCGGCACAATAGCGCAAAGTCAGGCCGCACCGGCGGCGGTCCGAATTATTGGCCTCGGAGCCGTGAAGAAGCAAATCGTTATGGATCGAGATTTCGCCCGCTTTGAGCTCGACGTCGAGCGGCTCGCCGAACTGTTCGGCGTTTTCGACCGTCTGGTTGAGCGTGTTGTGCTCATCCTCCTCGCTCAGGCGCCAGGTCAGGTGGCCCTGATGATGCGAGCCGGGGATGAATCGCATGCAGGCGTTCTCACGGTCGGCGTCGTCGATCGCCAGCCAGACCGTAGCGGTTTTGGAAGGCGTCAGCGGCCAATAGCTGGCATCCTGGTGCCACGACACGCGCTTCCCGTCGTGGGGCATCTTACAAAAGAAGTGCGAGCCCCAGCCGATCACGTGCTCGCCTAACAAGTCGCGGACGCAGGCGACAATCCGCGGATCCGTCAAAAGGTCGTACACCCGGCCATGCTTGAGGTGGGCCGTGCTGATCGAATAGCTTGTTCCCCCCTCCGCCAACACGCGGGCTAAGAGTGCGTCGAAATACCGGCGGTTCTCGCGGCTCTCACTCTCGCTGAAGATGCGTATCCCCTTGAGGTAGCCCTGCTGGTTGAACGCATCGATCTGATCGCGCGCGAGCCTCTGGGGCGCGGCATTGACGACCGGATGAAACTTCAGGTCGCGCGGCAGACGCTCGATCGCCTCCGGATCGGGAACCGTTTGAAAGTTGGCCGGGCCGGGCATTCCAATTTCCTCAAGCGGTGTCCTTTCGAAACCCGATTAGCCCTTCGCGCTCATCGCGAGCGGCTCCCGGCCCCCTTCGGATTCACGCGATTCCTCCGCTACCGGAGTGCCCCGTTTTGGCAGCCGCACCTCGAATTGTGTGCCTCCCTGTTCGCTGCTCGTGACTGCGATTTGCCCGCCATGCGCTTCGACGATCGATTTGCAGATGGCCAATCCGAGCCCTATGCCGCCGTCCTTGCGCGAGCGGGCTTTGTCCACGCGGTAAAACCGCTCGAAAATGTGGAGCAGGTGCTCAGGGCGGATGCCGATTCCCGTATCCGATATGGTCAGGATCACGTCGCTTTTGGACGACCGGGTCGTCAACACGACCCGGCCGTCGTCGTGATTGTATCGGATCGCGTTTGTCAGCAGATTGGTCACCACCTGCGACAGCCGATCGGAATCGGCGATCAGACCCGCTGACTCGAGATCGAGCTCCATGGTGATCCGTCGCTTTTCAGCTAGGGGCCGGATCAGCGCCGCGCAGTCTCCGGCAATCCGTGACAGATCGACGGGCCGGCACTCGAGCTGTAACTCGCCCGAGTCGAACCGGGCCAGGGTGAGCAGCGATTCGACGACCGTTTTCATTCGCAGGGCCGAGCGTCGGCAGGTCTCGATTGTTTCGCGCAGCTCATTGGCCGGACGATTCTTGTCGAGGGCCAGTTCCGCGTGGGAGAGAATCACCGCGAGCGGCGTCCGCAGCTCATGCGAGGCATCTGCCGTGAACCGAACCTGCTGAGAAAATGCCGATTCGAGCCGATCGATCATCTGGTTCAGCGTGCGAGCCAAACCCGTGAGTTCGGTCTCGGTGCCGGAGACGTCGATGCGGCGCGACAGGTTGGAAAGCGAGATTTCGGCCGCCGCCGCGCTGATGGCCTCGATCGGCTTGATCGCCCGCCCCGAAAACCAAAACCCGCCGATCAAACCGGCCGCGAGCACCGCCAAGCCGGCTCCCCCCAGCATCCAGCCCTTTTTGTGCAAGGCCGCCACATCGTCCTCGATCGAGCGGCCCACGAGAATATAGCTAGGCCTACCGGCCCGATCACGGCGCCCCTCATGGATGATCTCGCGGAACTCTCCGCGCTGTCGGACCACCCGCACGGGTTCGGCGTGAGGTGAGGGATAGTCGGGCAGCGGGACGTCGGAAGCCGATTGCGATTTGAGCAGCACGTGGCCATCGCCTCGCCACACGACAAAGTAGGCCGTCGTCCCCAGCTCTTCCTCGAAAAACCTCGGAAAATCTTCGTTAAGCTCCAGCCGCAGATCCGGGCGCGGACCGCGCCGCCCCGTGGATGATGGCGATGCAGGACCCTCGGCCGGAGAACCTTGCGGACGGCTGCCCGAGTCTGCTGTGTCGCCCCGCTCGACATTAGGCGCATTTTCCGTTCCAAGACGCGTCCCGTTCGCGGCAGTCTTTTCAGCGACCGCTTTTTCGACCGTGCTCTTTGTGGACGGTTCCGCGTTGAGCGACTTGCTTTCGGAAGTCGATGTCGCATTCGGCGTCGTGCTGCTTGGGCTCTTCTCGTTCGGATTCTTGGCGATCAAAGCTTCTCGCGCCGCTGGACTGCCCTCGGGCCGCGGATTTTCCGGCGAGCGAAACGGGCGTCTGAATCTTGAGCCTCCCGCCGGTCTCAGGCCCGCCGTCACAAGATCGGCCATGCGGTTCAGGCCCTCGTCGATCTGTTGGTAGGTAGTCTCCTGCTCGAGGTAGAACACCACCCAACCGAAGACGATCAGCACGGTGGCCAAAATGGCCGCGTGCCACATCTGCAGGGTCCAGCGGATCGAGCGGAACATGGTGCGCCCCAGCCCCTTCAAATCCGTAACAGGTTAAATCTGCACGGACGTCAAATCCGTACTAAGTAGCCGTGACCGCGCCGCGTGGTGATGAATTCGCGGCCCAGTTTCTTGCGGACGTTCGAGACATGGACTTCGACGAGGTTCGACAGGCTGTCGTCGTCCTCGCCGTACAAATGTTCGTAAATCATCGTGCGGGTGACCAACCTGCCGGCGTGCAGGGCCAGTAGTTCTACTAAAGCATACTCCCGCGCTGTCAGTTCGACCTCAACCCCGTTACGGGTCACCGAACGGGATCGGGTGTCGATCACCACCCCCTTGACATCGATCACCGGATGCGATTTTCCGGCCGCCCGGCGGATCAGTGCTCGCAAACGAGCCCGCAGCTCGGTCAGCTCGAACGGCTTGACCAGATAATCGTCCGCGCCGCCGTCGAGTCCCCGCACGCGGTCGTTGACGCGATCCTTCGCCGTCAGGATCAGCACAGGGACGGTCTTCGAGCGCCGCAAACGCTCCAACAATGCCCAGCCATCGAGCTTAGGCAACATGATGTCCAGCACGATCGCGTCATAATCCCAACTTGTCGCCTTGAACAGGCCTTCGTCGCCGTCCTCGGCTGTATCGACCGCGTAGCCTTCCTCACGGAGCGTACAGGCGATAACAAACAGCAAGTCAGGGTCATCTTCGACGACCAGGATTCTCATGACGCGACCGATCTCCGCGAGCCCAACCATCGTCTCGCCGCAAAGCAAAGACGGCGCTTGGGTGCGCCCTGTTCATCGTGACAAGTACGGCAGCCCGGCCGCAAGGGGAAGCGGCCGGGCTGCGCGAAGGATCGGTCCGTCAACGACGCTTCAGAGCAATGTCAGCGGCGTGCCGCGAACAAAGCCGCTTTCACGTCTCCTGACGTCGTCGACGTCCCGATCTTAGTTCTCAGGTTTCTAGGCAGGGCGGGACCCGCCTCAGCTTTGGACACTCCTGGCGGTTTATTGACAGGTGCATTTGCCTGGCCCAATTTGGAAACCGCCGGCTGCGTGGACCCTGCCGGCTTTGAGGTCGGCAAGGGTTGCGCTATAGCCGTCGCTGGTGCCGCGACCGGCTTGGCCTCGGCCTTCGGCTCGGCTTTCGGACTGGAGGCCGGTGCTGGCTTCGGTTGCGCGGGCCCCGGCTTTGCTTCTTCTTTCTTGGTTCCGGCACCGCCATGCGGTTTGTGTCGGCGCCCGGTGGGTCGGTCCGCGCGAAGGGCCGTGATCCGTTGCTTGATAAAAGTCTTCACTTCCTCCTTGGTGACCGATTGGGCGTCGGGTTTGGCGAATCGCTTCCAGAAGAAGTTGGCGAGTTCGTCTTTGGTCAGCTTGCCGTCCTTATTTGTGTCGGCGGCGGCAAACAGCGCGTTAAGCCGGGCGTCAGCGCGATGCATCGCCAGTCGGGCCAGGCCAGCCCCACCCCCACGACGATGGCCACGCGGCTCCCATTCGCCCCTGTTGTGGAAGGCGAAAAAGCGTCCGCGGCCGAGACGGTGCTGGCCGAACCCATGACGGGCGCGTCCGTGTCGAGCAAAGCCGCGATGCCGTGCGAAACTCTGATGGCCAAACCGGCCGTGGCTCCGCACGCTGTGCCCCGCGAAACTGCGACCATGCCCGCGCCAACCGTGAAAACCGTGTCTGCCGTGGTGACGATGGCTAGCCCAACCGCGGGCTGCCCGGCCGCGCGCGTGTCCGCGCCCCGCCCAACCGTCTTGATGATGCCCGCGGTGATGTCGATGGCTCACAAGGTCAAACCGGTGCCCGCCGGCAAACCGTTCGCTCTTGCCCCAGCCTCGGTGCGGTCCCCAACCGGCGCGACCAAACCGCGCGTGATGTGAGTGCCGCCCCGCGAACGCAGGTCCGTCGTTCGGGCCGCTCCAGCTCCCTGTTCGGCTGTGCGGGCCGGAGCTGAACGATCCACTCCAACTGCCACCCCCGGCACCCGAACCCCGCGCTGGTCCGCGCCCAGGTCCACGTCCTTCAGGTCCACGCCTGTGCGCTTCGCGTGGTCCAGGCCCCGACTCCCACGCGATCTCGCGATCTGGACCGCGGTCGCGCCACGTCGCGCTCCCTTCACCACGATCTTGCCACTCGCTGTCGCGCGCGGGACGTTCATCGGCGGCGTATCGCCATTCGGATTGGTCTCGTCCTGCGCGATCGCCAGGACCGCGGCGCTCGATCATGCGTTCCTCGTTCCTACCGTCGTCGCTCCGACTAATGCCACGCTCTTCGTTTTGTTCGTCGTCGCGTCTTCCGTAACTCTCCGCACGTCCCCGCTGGCGAACCGGTCCGTCGGCAGACTCGCGGATTCTTCGGCGATCTCGTGTCGACCGGCTCTCGTCGGAACGAGGATCGTTTCTGTCTCCATCGTCATTTGCCGTGTAGGCCATTTCGCTGGCTTGAATCGCATTGGCGGGACTGGCTCGCCAGTCTCGCTGGGTGACGAACTGCATCACCGTCGCCGTCGCGATCCCTCCAAAAAACAGCAACGCGTTGTTGCGCATCGAAAATTCCTTCGACACCTTCGAGTGCTGTCCGATTCTCCGAATCGACGCGGTCACCGACCTCGAAACCAGTCCCGCACTCGCGCCCTATGGACGTTTCTCGTCCGCGGTTGAGAGCTACCATAGGGCACGCAACCTTAACAGAAGATGAAGCGGCGCAATGGTTTTTGATTCATCATGTGTTCCGTCCACCGTGTCTGAAGAGCTGATAAAGGGCCCCTGTAATCC
Organism: Planctomycetaceae bacterium; assembly: GCA_035949535.1. Taxonomy (GTDB): domain Bacteria; phylum Planctomycetota; class Planctomycetia; order Planctomycetales; family Planctomycetaceae; genus DASPSM01. The sequence continues at coordinate 6,259 of DASZIA010000023.1, forward strand.
TTCCGGTGATCCGTCCGTACTGGGAACGCGTTCATGGAGCGTCCGCAACGCTGGTCGCGTTTCAGTTGGACCGGGTCCGAGGTGGACGAACGACCATTCGCGATTGCCGCTGTGAAGCCGAGGACCGGGCGCAAGGCTTGATTTTTGCACGTCGAAACGCGAGCCTCGGAGCGCTCGGTCGACTAGGACACTGTGCATCCGCTCAGAAAACGCCCCGTGCGTATAATTGTTGCTGTACAGACTTATCGCATCAGCTCCGATCACAGCCGTGAGGTCCAGGCATGAGCGACAGATTCCACCCGTGCTCGGTGAACTCGGTTTCGCTTGGGACGAGGGGCCTGCGACTGGGGCGCTGGGCGGCGATTCCCCTGGGGCTGGCACTGGCGTGCGCTTCGCCGGCCTTCGCAGTGGTTCCCGAAGTGGAGGATCGCGCGGGGTTCTTCAAGCCCGAGACGATTGCCAAAGTCAACGACCTGCTTGCCGAGATCGGCAAAAAACATAATTGCGATCTCTTGATTGAGACGTATCCCACGGTGCCGGCCGATAAAGTCGCCGCCGTCAAAGCGATGGATAAAGAGGCGCGGGCCCGCTTTTTCCAAGAATGGGCCAACAGCCGGGCTCAGAGACGCCGGGTGATCGGCATCTACGTGTTGATCACAAAGGAGCCGGGCCATATTCAAGTGGAAGTGGGACACGAGACACAGAAAGCGGCCTTCACAGTCAAAGATCGGGATCGCCTGCGCGATATCCTGATCGACGGCTTTCAAAAGAAAGAATACGACCGCGGTCTGCTCGACGCCGTGCAATTCGTCGAGAAAACCCTCGACGAAAATCACGCCCACGAGCCTGTGCGTCAGGTGAGATGATCGCCGTTTAGATTGACTCCTTTAAAGAACACCGGAAACAACAAGCGCCCGGCAGCGCCGGGCAAGAGTGAATTATGACTCAAGAATTACAACCTGCCGTGGTCCGTCCGCGAGCTGGCTTGGCGCGCTGGGTCTGGCTTCCGCTGGCGCTCAGCGTGGCGATGACCGGTCCGGCCTGGGCCGTCGTGCCGGAAGTCAAGGACGGCGCCGGCTTCTTCACACCCGGGGCTCTCACGAAGGCCAATCAAGAACTCGCGCAGATTCAAAAGAAGTACCGCAAGGATCTCCTAATCGAGACCTTTGCGACGGTGCCCGCTGATAAGGCGGATGCCTTCGGGAAATTGGACAAGCAAGGCCATAAGCGCTTCTTCCAGGAATGGGCCAATTCGCGAGCGAAGGCGGAACGGGTTGAAGGCATTTACGTGCTGATCGTGAAGAATCCCGGGCACGTTCAAGTGGAAGTCGGACACAACGAGCAAAAGCGGGATTTTCGGGTTCCGGAAGATCGAGACGAATTAGCCAAGATCTTACTCCGCAACTTTCAGAAGAAGGATTACGACCAAGGGCTGCTCGACGGCGTGGCATTCGTCGACCAAAAACTAGGCGAGAATCTGGGTGTCGCGGCCCGACCGGCGAGCGAACCCATTTCCAACATCATCGAACACGGCGTTAACAAAGTTGCCCCAGCAGCTCAGGGAGTTTCAGGCATGTCATGGATCGTGATTCTGATCGTCATTGTCATCGGATTCTGGATCCTCAGAGCCCTCTTCCGCGGGATCTTCCACATGCTGGGGGGAGGCCGCCAGTATGGACCAGGGCCGGGTCCCGGCTACGGTGGACCCGGCGCGGGATACGGTGGCCCGGGCTACGGCGGGGGAGGCGGGGGCGGAGGCGGCTTTATGAGCGGCATGCTGGGCGGTCTGTTTGGCGCTGCCGCCGGAAACTGGCTCTATGACTCGTTCGGCCGCGGCGGCGGAATGGGGGGTGGCTTCGGCGGCGGAGGCGGAGACCGCTCTTATGGCGGCGATAGAGGCCCGACCCCTTCCGATGCAGACCAAGATTACTCCGGCAGCGGCGGCGACTTTGGCGGCGGCTCGCAGGACGATGGCGGGAGCGGAGGCGATTTTGGCGGCGGTGATTCGGGCGGCGACTCCGGGGGCGGTGATTTCGGCGGAGGCGGAGGCGACTTCGGTGGAGGGGGCGGCGATTTTGGCGGCGGAGGTGACTTCGGCGGGGGCGGCGGAGATTTTTAGAGCATCCGCCACAGGACGCGGCCACGTTGGTTGTTCAATCCCTGACAACGCCGAAGCCGCGGACCCTCTCGTACCTCGTGGCAGCGGCTATCCTTCGCGGCCCGAAATGGATACGATGGATTGCATGCAACCGCCACTAACCGACACGCAACTCAACCTCATTTACTCGCAGTCTGATAAAATGACCGCGCAGGAAATCGGCAAGAGCGTTGGATTGAAGGCCCGCATCGTAAGCATTGCTTGTGGAAAGATGGGGGTCAGGCCGCTAAGGCACTCGCTAAAGTTCGTGCCGAAGCCTCGGGTTACCGCCAATTAGTTTCCCTCTGAGAGCCCTACAAGGCCGCCTGAAATATGGCGGCTTTTTTCATGCCGGCGGGCATGTGATGGGCGAAGGAAAATCTTTAGGGGACAATGCAATGACACCGGAAGAACAGGCAGAACTTGGGATAAATGGATTTTTTGCTTACAAGCGGTTTCGGGTCAGACCGGGGCCAACAACACTTGATTTTACCGGAAGCAAGCGCTGGCCGACCATCCAATGCTGGGTAGCCCGTCATGACAGGGGAACCCCAACGAAGAACGCGGGAACAGTTGGGGAAATCAAGGCGTGGATTGACAAACAGACAAAGGAGTAAATGCAGCCCCAACACTGGGGCTATTTTCATTGAGACGGATATCGCCTGACGAACGGCCGGGTGGCCGGGGCGCTCCGCCTTGCGGAAGCCCCCGACGGAATGTCGGCGATGAGGCTGCTTGCATCGATGGGCGTTCCGAATTCAATACAGCGTGCCCTTTCGTGACCATCGTCGCGGCGAACATTCCGGGGCTTCCGCAGGGCGGAGCGCCCCGGCCACCCGTCGGCTCTTTCCGGTCACATGAGGTACATATACAGGCTGAACCCCAAGATAATAAGCACGAGCACACCAAGCAGTCTAAGCATTGCCTGTAGAGCAGTGACGTTTTCCTTCAGCCCGAGCATGGTCGGTCCTCTTTGAAATGCCAAACAACCACCGAATACCCCAGCCAACGGTAAGAATCGCCGCAAACCCTAAGCCGAACGCCATCGGGTTGTTCATTTTACTGCCCTCTTTGCGTTCCTTTCCCTTTCTTCCCTGTCTTCATCCGGTGGGCGCAACACTACTCCGGTCGCCACAGCCAGCCTCTTTCTGTTTTCCGGTGTGGTCCTGACCTCAAGGACTGGGAAGGTGTTGTTGCCGTGGATGTTTACCCCTTTGAACGCGATATGGAAAAACAGACCTGTGTCTTGAATGAAGAGAATTTGATTCGCGTCCAAGATGATGCCGCCGTCCATTGCAATCATCCTCGGGCCTTCCGGGGTCTTGGGCGGGTCTCCGTATGTTGTCCGGGAGTACCAAACGGTAATAACACACGCAACGACGCAAGCCGCACCGAACCAAAACGTCTTCATTTTATTCGCCCTTCACATTGTCCAAGACCATTTCAAGATGGCCGCACTTGCGGCACGCATAGGCAGACACCGGCTCCGAAATTGCGAATATCCCGAACGGAGTCTTCCGCCAAGATAAAAACCCGCCCCCGCCCCAACCGCCCCTCAGCCGACCATAATCGAGATTGCCCGCGCCGCACCTCAGACATTGTTTCTGGTCTGCCACGACTTTCCCCCTGTTTTGAGCGCTCGCGCAATCATTTTAACGTGCGACCGGGTGGCCGGGACTACTTGTTGTCCCGGCTGCGAAGCAGCAAGAGGCTGCTCAAACAACTCGATCGCTGCAGACGTCGCCCGACGTTTACCCTGCCGCCTCTTGTCGCTTCGCGACCCGGACAAACGAGTAGTCCGGGCCACCCATTGAATGCTGCTCAATCAAGCCAGGAGACAGGCACGGCGACCGGTCGACAGTGATGGTAGTGTCTGGCCGAACTCCACGGCCAATCGCTCGCTTCTGCCACGAGTCCCTTCGCGACCGGATTGTTGTGCATGTACTCGAGTTTCTCGCGCAGCTTTTTCGGGCTGTAGATGTTGAAGTCGTAGAATCCCGCCTGCCAAACCGGGTCGTCCGCGTTAATCGTGCGGCCGTAGGAAGCGATGCCCGTGCGGAGAAGTCGCTTGATCTGGACCGACGAACGTTTCTTCCATTCTTTGACGAACTCGCTGATCTGGTCGTCCTCCGGAAACCAAACGATCGCGTGCACATGGTTCGGCATCACGACGAAGCCGGCGCAGCGACCCCGCTGCCTGGAGAGTTGTGAGTTGAGCACGCCCAGGACGATTTTCTTGGCTTGATCGACGTCGAACAGGCGCCGGCGCTTGCAGCACGAGAAAGTGAGAAAGTGCGCGTGCCGTTCCTTGTCGTAAATCCGCCGAGTTGGCATGTGGGCATCGTTGACCAAACGGGTCGTCAGTGACAAGCCTCTTGCCGCTTCGCGGCCGGGACAACAAGTAGTCCCGGCCACCCAGAAAAAACTGATCTTGGCAGATTTGAATTTTTGTGGCTGAATGGAGATAGCGTGTTTGTTCTGGCCCAAAGTCCAAAGTCCAAGGTCCAAAGTCCAAGATCGTGAGGCCCAGTCCGCGCGAGCGTCGGAGCGCGCGGAGGTAACTGCTGCCGGTCCGAAGTTTGGTTAACGAAACGTCATCCCAAGCGGGTGTGGTGTGGTCAACTACTTTCACCAGGGCTTTCACCAGGTAGTTGACCACGCAGATAGTTGACCACAGGAGTGAAAGTTCAAGGTCCAACGGTGCTTGAACCACGACGGCACCAAAGACACCAAGTGACGCCCAATCTGCTGGTGTCTGTCCTTGGTGAGCTTGGTGGCTTGGTGGTTTCAAAAATCCGGTCCGGACACGAAGCGAGGGCTAGGTAGAAACACGGGGGGTTGGGTCGGGTCACGAATTTTTGGTGACCCACAAAATTGGTGACCCGACCCCGTGCGGAGCCCTCCAGCCCCCAATGGGGTGGGACTCAGGACGGGACGGGACGCCTTTAGTCCAAAGCCCAAGATCACCACGGTCTGCCCGCGGGATCGGGGGGCGGAAAGAGATTGGCCGGTGGGTCGGGACGCTTTGTTTCAATAGGTAGTTGACCCACAAAGTTGTTGACCCACCCCCCCGCCGGGCCGGTCGGCCAGCTGGAGCGGATGAAAAGGCGCCCTCACCTGACCTCTCCCATAGGAATGGGAGAAGGGATCGAGAGAGGTCCAGAGCGCGAATCGCGGCGGCGCGGCGGGAAAGAGATCCCCGGCGGTGACGGGGATCCTTTTTCACTATAGGAAGAAAAGATCCCCGGCAGCCTCGGCGAGCGGATCCCGGACGGTCGAAATCCGCTCCGGGCACGTCATCTGAGCGGGACCAAGATTTTGAACAGGAGGCAACAGAGGCAACAGAGAGCAGAAAGAAATAACTTTGCCTTCTCCGTTATCTCCGTTGCCTCCTGTTCAATCGAAGTTTTAAAAAGACGCGGTGCCCTTGGGACGCATTTTGACTCGGTCAATGCCCAGCAGCAGCCGTCGTCGGAGCCAAGCTGTTCGAAGGCGACCACTGCACCAAGAAGGCTTTGACTTTCGCGGGATTGTGCTTGGGGCCTTCCTCCAGGACGTCGGTCTGCTGATCCTTCAGAATCTTGCCGTCGGCGTCGAGCACCACGAGGTACGGAAAGCCGGGTCGCTTTTCGTCGGGTGCGTATTTCTTAAGCAGTTCAGGGTTGTTCTTCTCGTCGACCAGCACGAGGACAAAGCCCCGGTTGAGGACGGTCGCGACGTCGGAGTTGTGAGTGAAGACGTCGTGCAGCTTGTAACACCAGCCGCACCAGTTGCCGCCGAACTTTAACAGGACGCGCTTGTTCTCGCGCTTGGCGAGCGCAAGGGCCGCCTCGATGTCAGCCTTCGCGTCGGCCTTTTCGTTATAGATTGGCGGACGCTTTGGCTTGGCGGCCGCCGACGCGGTCTCGGCAGTTTTCCCGGGCAAGCTCAGCGCGACGAGTCGGCCGTCGTTCGTGGCTACGACGATGAATTGCTTGCCTCCGGCGAGGTAGGTCATCGGCGTTCCGCTCGGCGAGGAGGGAAGCTCGACGTCGGCGATTAAGTGGCCGTTCGACTTGTCGTACGCTTTGAGCACATTGCCACCGGGCACCCCCCCTGCCGCGCGCGCTCTGCGGCTTCCGGAGCCCTGGGCGACAAAGAGCAGCGTCTTTGTCAAAAGGGGTCCGCCTCCGAAGCTGCCGAGCGGACCGACGTCGTGCCCGACCAGCTTGCTGATCGCTTGTCGCGGGCCGTCGCCGTGCGGCACCATCCAGGCGTGCTCGCCCGTGTTGAGATTGATGGCCGTAATGCGTCCATAGGGGGGTTTGAACAGCGGGAGTCCTTTGGGGCCGTCGACTCCCCCGCCGAATCCGCCGCCGCCGCGCACGTATCGGAAATCGGAGCGCGAAGAATCGGGCTCATTCAGTTTGACGAGGATCGGCATGCTGACCGAGGGGATATAAAGCAGGCTGGTGTCGGGATCGAAAGCCGCACCCCACCAGTTGCCGCCGCCCGCCCAGCCGGGCATGTTGATCGACCCTTTGAGGCTCGGCGGCGTGAAGATCGGGCCGTGCTTGTATTTGTCGAGGATCTTTTTCCCCGCCGCATGCAGCTCGGGCGTGAAGTCGATCAGGTTCTCCTCGGTTGCCCCTTGCCGCTCGTAGGGCGCCGGCCGCGTCGGGAAAGGCTGCGTGGGCGACGAGACTTCCCCGGGGACATCGGTCTGCGGAACGGGGCGCTCCTCGATCGGCCAGACGGGCTTGCCGGTCGCCCGGTCGAACACAAACGTAAACCCGGTCTTCGTGATTTGTGCGACGGCCTTGATCGTCTTTCCGTCGACGTGAATGGTGCAGAGCACCGGTGCCGCCGGCAGATCGTAATCCCACAGCCCGTGGTGCACCGTTTGAAAGTGCCAGATCCGTTTGCCGGTCGCGCCGTCGACGCAGACCAGGCTCTCGCCAAACAAGTTGTCGCCCAAGCGATGCCCGCCGTACCAGTCGTTTGTGGGCGTGCCGAACGGCAGGTAGACGTAGCCGGTCTCCTCGTCGACCGTCATCAGCGTCCAGACGTTGGCGCTGCCGGTGTATTTCCACGAATCGTTCTTCCAGGTGTCAACGCCGAATTCGTTTTCCTGCGGCACGGAATGAAAAATCCAGGCGGGTTTGCCGGTGCGGGCGTCGAAGGCCTGCACGTCGCCGCGGGGAAACGTCTTATATTGCGGCCCGTCGTGGATCGACGAGCCCACAATGACGTTGCCGCGGGAGACGACCGGCGGAGAGGTCATCATGTAAAGCTGCGGGGCGACCGCGTGCGGGATGGCTTTCGCGAGATCGACCTTTCCCGCGTCGCCGAACTCCTTGGCCTCCTTTCCCGTCTTGGCGTCGATCGCCCAGAGTTTTGCGTCGTGTGTGGCGATGTAGATCCGCTCGATTTTGCCATCGGTCCAATAGGCGACGCCGCGATTCACGAAACCCAGGTTGCCCGGGCGCCCGGCCGCGTAGCTTTTCGGATCAAAGACCCACTTCTCTTTGCCTGTCGCTGCGTCGATCGCCGCCACGTGACACAGCGAACTTGTCGCGTAGAGGGTCCCGCCGATCATGAGCGGCGTGTCCTCGTACGCGAATGAGGTCAGCATGCGGTCCTTTTTCTGCATCGCTACGTAGGGCGAGTCCCACGTCCAGTCGACCGCGAGCTTGCCGACGTTGTCCCGATTGATCTGGTCGAGAGGCGCGTACTTTGTGCTGCCCGGATCGTGTGCATAGTAGCGCCATTCGCCAACCGGCGGCGCGGCCGTGCCCTCGCCACCGCTACACCGCGGCACTGCAAGCCTTGTCGAAAGAACAACGAGCCCCACTGCTAGCGCCCATCGAGCAGGCGCGCGCCAAGCGAGCGAGTCCGGTGAACTTGAATCCGGTGAAAGTGAACCCAGTGAAATTGAACCCGGTGAAATTGAATGCAGTGCCGAAAACGAGGCCCTCATTCGCCCGCGATTCATGTCAGCGCCTCTCGAACGTTGGGGACGTGGGATGTGCGGTGGATTTGAGTTTCTTCACTCATAGCCGTTGACATCCCCCGTTGTAACGGTACAAATGTATACATCCGGGCGCGAGCATGGACAGCAGGCAATTGACGACCCGACAGGCCGAAAGCATGCGAAATGCCCTGATTCCGCACGTCCGTTACCTATACCGCATGCAAACTCGCATGGAAAAGACCGGGTTTCCGCAAACCGACGAGTTGTTTCAAGCAACGAAACGTGCCTACGACGCCGCTCAGGACTTGTGCATGAAATTGCACTACCTCTCGTGCAAGAGCGGCGTCGGCTCGCAGACCGGCAACAATCAGAGGGAGACATCGCCATGAACCGTCAGCAGTCGGCACCGCTTCCCGAGACGCTTGGAATAATCGTTCGGGAGTATCTCAAAGCACTCCCCGAGCGCCCCCTGATTTGGCGAGAACCGCGAAGCACAAAAGTCGAAGCAATGTCCAAGTGCGCGAATTCCCATGGAAGAACAACGAAGATTCGTGGCTAGTGCTTCGTGCTTCCCTCGTCTCGCCGAGGGCGGACCGAGGCGGCATTCGTGATTCGGATTTCACGGATGCTGAGAATCACTTTCAGCGCGGGGTCCAGCCGAAGAGTCGCTTTTGTTTGATTTCTTCCGCGACTTCGGGAGGCACCTGACGGTCCCAGCTGCTGTCCCCCGCCAGGATCTGCCGCAGCACCTGGTCGGAATCGATGGCACGGAAGTCTGGGTTTGTTCGCTCGATCGGGACGATGTATCGATTTTCGAGCAGGTGTTGGTACAGGTGCCGCACGCGATTGGGGACTTCGACGTTCTCGGCCGTGATCAGCCGGCCGGACTCCTGGTCCCAACGCGGATAGACGTACATTCGGACATTGTCGGCGAACAGCCGCCCGACTGCTTCCAACGTGCCGCCGCACAGTCCCTCGTAGTGCTTGTCGTCGAGGATGTCCAAGAGGGCGGGAACGCCAAGGGCAATGCCGACCTTCTTTTGCGTGTAGCGTGAAAAATCTTCGACCAGACCGTAGTACGGGCCGTGATTGGAAATCAGCACGGTCTTCCCGAGAATCCCCAAGACGTCGACGCGATCGAGAAAATCCTGTTTGTCGATGCCCTGCTGCGGATGCAGGTCCCGGAGCGTCAGCTCCATCAAGACGATCGGCTCCTCGCCGACCAGCTCGGGCTCGGCCCGGAACTGTTCGAGCCCTTTTTCCAAAAGGTCCATGGTCAAGAGGTTTACCGGGCGGAAGCGACCTCGCTCGACCAGAATCGGGCGCTGATAGAGCACCTCGGCCGGCTGCACGACTTCGCCTTGTGCCGTGAACAGGGCCGTATCGGTGAAAGCATGCTCGATCAGCTGCAAACACATCAGGCGATTGTCGACGCTGGCGAACGCGGGGCCGCAGAACTTGATCATGTCGATCTCGATCCGCTCGCGGCTCAAGTTGTCAAACAGCGAGGCCAAGAGCCCTTCCGGATCGGAATGGTGGTACACAGCTCCGTAGAGCAGGTTGACCCCGACCAGGCCGATCGCTTCCCGCTCACGTTGCCGATCGGTGTCGTGGGTCGTCACGTGGATGATGATTTCCGAAGGCTCGGCCCGGGGCGCCGTCTGAAACCGCACGCCCTGCCAGGCGTGGCCGTTTGCCTTGCGCGTGCGGCTATGCGATGCGGCTGTGTCCGCGAACACAAAAAACGCGGTCTGGTCGCCGCGGAGCGGGCCGAGCCGCTCGAGCAAGAGTTCGTATTCGTAAACCAACATCGATTCGAGCCGTTTACGGCTCACGTATCGCTCAGTGCGTCCGTAGATCGCGTCGCTCACCACCATGTCGTAGGCGGAGATCGTTTTGGCTATCGTTCCCGAGGCACTGCCGACCTGAAAGAACCAGCGGACCACCTCTTGCCCGGCACCGATTTCGGCGAACGTTCCGTAAACCAGGGCGTCCTGGTTCATGCGGAGCGCTTTTTCTTCCGGTGTGAGACGATGTCCGTTCATCCGCGCTTATTCCTTGGATTCGACTGAATCAATGCAATCGTTCGCAGCAGCGAATCAAATCCTGACCGATTCGGCAACGCGGCGAAAGGCCTACAAGTGAATTTCGAGCACCGCTTCCTTAGCACGCAAGACGTGCCGATTGCGATCCGACAAGCCGTTGTAGAGAATCACCGCTTGCTTTTATCCAGTTTCTTGTGCAAGAGAGTTGGGCCTCCCAAAAGTTGAAACAAGGTCAATCATGAACGCGCGCCGGTTCGCATTCGCATGGTCAATTCCCCTGGCAATCGGCGCCCTTGCGTCGGCGATCCCTGCCGCAGCCGGGGCCGATCTGGACATTCGACCTTTGCCATTCACAGTTGAGACGGCCTTTCCACAGCTTGTTTGGACCGGCTGGAAAAGCGAAGACGCCGACGGCATCGCCACGCCTCTGCGGCCCATTCTTGTCACGCACGCCGGCGACGGCTCAAACCGCCTGTTCGTGCCGACGCAACAAGGCGTGATCCACGTCTTTTCCAACGATCAAAATGCCAAGCCGACAACCATCTTTCTCGATATCAGCTCCAACGTGTCTTTCAACGTCAAAACCGACGAAGAGGGTTTCTTGGGGTTGGCGTTTCCGCCCAAGTACCGCGAGCAGGGCCGCTTTTTCGTTTACTACACGAACAAGCATCGGCCGCATCAGAACGTCTTGGCCAGCTATCGGGTGCGGAAGGACGATCCGAATCGCGCCGACCCCGACTCGGAAGAAATTTTATTCACCTTCAAGAAGCCGTTTTGGAACCACGACGGAGGCACGCTTTGTTTCGGGCCGGACGGTTACTTATACGTCGCACTTGGCGACGGAGGCGCCGCGAACGATCCGTTCGGCCACGGACAACGGCTCAATACGTGGCTCGGGAAAATCCTGCGAGTCGACGTCGAGCGTCGCGACGAAGGTTTGCCGTATGCGATTCCGAAAGACAATCCCTTCGCCGGTCGTGACGATGCTCGCCCGGAGATTTGGGCCTACGGCTTGCGCAACGTCTGGCGGATGTCTTTTGATCGCAAGACCGGCGTGTTATGGGCGGCCGACGTTGGCCAGGACACGTGGGAGGAAATCGACCTGATCGTCAAAGGGGGAAATTACGGCTGGAACCTGCGCGAAGCCCGCAACCCGTTTGGTCAGCACGGCTCGCCGCCGCGGGCCGATCTGATCGAGCCGATCTGGGAATACCACCACAACCTGGGCAAGTCGATCATCGGCGGCCCGGTCTATCGCGGCAAGCAATTCCCTGAACTCGACGGCGCTTACCTGTACGCCGACTACGTCGCCGGCCGCGCCTGGGCGCTTTGGTACGACCCGCAGCAAGAGCACGTTGTCGCTAACCGCGAGTTCAAATTGCCGAACAAGACGCCCATCATGTCCTTCGGAGAGGACGAGCAGGGCGAGGTTTACTTGACGTTCGCTGCAGCCAACGGCCGGGGCGTGCTTCGCCTCGTCCGCACGGCAGCTCAGTCTGCGTCGCGAACCCTATCTCGTGAACGTCAGTCCCGGGTCGTTCGGCGGGCCGCCGACCATTTTGAATGAGAAGCGGTCCGGCGCGTCGGCATTCACTTTGGCGACCATCGTGCCGCCGTTGCTGTATTCCAACACCAGCGTCGTGCCCGCCAACTCGTATTTGCCGTCGAAGGATTGCGTCTTATCGGGGCGAGCGAACTTCCAGCTGAATCGCCCGTCGCTTCCCATCGAAAAGTCGATCGTTCCGCCTCCGACGGCCGGTGCCCTCCAGGCTCCCGTGATGTTGGCGGGCGCCGTGAGTTGCGTGTCGGACGGTGTCGTCGGCGGCGCTTCCGCAGTCGCCGGTGCGTCCGCGTTGCTGCTATCGGTCGACCCGATCATCGCGAGTAGTTGTCGCGAGACCTGGTCGTTTGGAGACTGCTTGACGACCGTCTCGAATTGACGAGCCGCCGCGCTCGGGTACCCCTCGGTCATGTAGTGATAGCCCAACAAGAAATGCAGCTCGGGCGCAGATTCGTACTGCCGCACGTAGTCTTCCAGGTCGCGGAGCTGCTTCGTATACACGTCGACGCTGGGATAAAGGCTGCTCATGGTCGTCCAGTCCCAGCCCGGCCCGACCGAGAGCACCGCGTAGAGGTTCGCGGCCGCTTCTTTGTATTTCCCCATCGCGAACAAGATCAGCGCACGAAATTCTTGCAGGGGCGTGTCGCTCGGCGATCTCGACAGCGCGGCGTTGACGGCGCTGAGCGCGGCGGGGTAATCGCCCTTGTAGAAAGCGTCGCGGGCGCGATCGCCATCGGTCACCGCGGCATTGGATGAGGGATCGTTTTGATCGGGAAGGGCAGCAGTCGTCACAATTGGCTGCGAATAGTCTAACGCCGGATATTCCACGACGGCAGGCGCGACGTAATACGGGTTGTAGTACGGGTAATAGCCCGTGTCGTAAAAGAGCGAGCCCACGGCCCAAGACGTCAGGCCGATTGCCCCGAGGCCGATGCCCCAACTGGCCCAGGGGTGAGAGTACCACCACCCGTTGCCCCAGTGCCCGTGCCAGTAGCCGTGGTACCAGTTGTTGTGGACGTTGTGCCAATAGTCGCCGCGGTTGCTGATCCGGTCGCCCCGATTGTCGATCCGGTCTCCGCGGTTGTCGATGCGGCCGCCACGGTTATCGATGCGATCGCCGCGGTTGTCGATGCGGTCGCCCCGGTTGTCGACTCGATCGCCCCGGTTTGGAAGTCGGTCGCCGCGGTTGCCGGCATTGGGCAAGCGGTTGCCGGCGTTGGGCAAGCGGTCGCCGGCGTTGGGAAATCGATTGCCGGCCCCCTCGCCGCGATTCTGGAAGGCGGCACGGTCAGCGAAATTCTGACGGTTTCCAGCGAGGTTGCCGTTAAAGCCCTGCCCAGCTCCCGCGCGGAAGCCTCCGGCATTAAAGCCGTTCCCCCCGCCACCGGCTCGGACGCCGCCACCACCGTTAAATCCTCCTCCGCCACCCCCCGCGCGGAAGCCACCACCACCACCACCACCGCCGCCGCGGAAGCCGCCGCCCCCACCGCCCCCGCCACCACGCCCGGCAGCCCAGACGTCACTCACGGGCGCAGCCAAAAGCGAGAAGCTCATAATCGATACAGCGGCGATCCGTCGTATCGACGGGGCCATTTTTGTTTTCGTGTTCATGCGAAAGTCCTTGATCTCGCGGCCGATCACTTTCCGACGCCGGGCTCGGGCGGCCTGCGGACGATTTTCACCTCTGTGGGAGGAACTATTTCAGTCCCCACCACGTGGTCGG
>DASZIA010000024.1:0-43651 GCA_035949535.1 Planctomycetaceae bacterium
ATACGCGAGCAGGGCCGCCCGAATCCACATGCCGTTGAGCGCCTGGTGGAAATACATGGCCCGCGAATCGCTGTCGATATCGGTCGGGATCTCGCCGATTCGGCTGTCTCGCGGGAAAGGATGCAGAATCGGAGCATAGTCCTTCATTCGCGCGACGAGCTCGCGCGTGAGACAGTACTTCCCCAGATCGAAGCTGCGGTAGGCCTCGGCGTCCTCTCGTGTGTCGTGCTCCCGTTGAATGCGAGTCATATACAGACAATCAAGCGCCTCGATGGCCGGCCGCCCGTCGATCGGATCCTCGAACGATTCCAGCTCATAGATCTTCACCCGCTTGCGCATCAGCCGCTCTCGGAGGTCGGCGCCCAGCCTCATCTTCGCGTGCGGCGGCGAGATAAAGCACATCGAGACGTCTTCGAAGAGCGACAGCAGGCTCGCGAGTGAGCGGACCGTCCGACCGCGGCCAATGTCCCCGCAGAAGCCGTACAGCTTGCCGTCGAGACTCTTGGTCAGGTCGGGGTACTTCCGCCGGAGATCATCGTCGAAGCGATTCCAGCGTGAGGAATCCTTCGGGTGTTTGAACTGAAACGTCCGCTTGATCGTGTAGACGTCGAGCAAGGCCTGGGTCGGATGTTCGTCGGCGCCCGAGCCAGCGTTGACGATCGGCACGCTGCGATGGTCCAGCAAGTCGAGATCGTTCATCAAATACGCGCAGCACTCGGCGAAGTTCGGCACGACGCTCCGCATGATTACGATGTCGAAGTAACTCGAAAACATGCGGATCGAGTCGAAGGGCGACTCCCCCTTGGCCTCCGACGAGACTGACGCGTCGCGCACTTCGTTGCAGGCAATTCCCAGCATCTGGGCGGCGGCCGAAAACGACAGAAACGTGCGCGTCGAGGGCTGCGTGAAATAGAGCATGGCCCGGTAATTGGACAGGAGACTGCCGAGGAAGCGCTTCCCCTCGCGAGATTTGTCCAACTGGCGGATCATGTCCGCCACGCGCGCCAGGTCGTCGAGCAATTCGCGATCGAACTGGGCGGAAAAAATCACGTGCCGCAGCCGCTCACTGCGTTTTAGCTCAGCCAGCTTCATGTTGAGCGGCTGGTTGAGCCGCGACTCGAAGTCGTAGAATTCCATGGCTTTCCCGCCTTCCGTGCCATGTCTTAGCTGCCGGACGTGCATGCCCGGCTCAACCCCGATCCCCAGCACAACTATATCAGCGGGCGCGTGCGCTGACCAATCGGCAAAGGACCGTCGTAGCCCACCATCGGAGTCAATGACGAAGCACGAATGACGAAAGAATGTCCAAATGACCTAAGCCCGAATGAACGCGCCAGTTTAGTGCTTCGGGTGCTTCCTTCGTCATTTCATTCGGATTTCGTGCTTCGATCCGTCGGTGGGCCTGCGGCCGCGGACGGCCTTGTCCCACCCTATGAAATTCGGGCGATCCGCTACTTGTTCTTCTCGGCGTACGAGAGATCCTGCAGCAACGCGTAGCGGATCACGTTCACAGCGATTTTCACCGCGTCTTTGTGCTCGTAGCCGGCACAGGCAACTGAGGCTTGCCGCTCGAGCGCGCAACTCAGGTCGTACTTGCTGTAGATCACGCAGTAGCGGCCGTTGAGTTCGATTCCCTCCAACAGCGGCTCGCCTTCCTTGAAGGTCGCATCGAGCGGATCGTTGAGGTTGCCACTCGCGGGGATTCGCCGTTTCACTCGGCGAATGGGGAAGCCGATCCCCTCTGAAAAGAGTTCGTGAGTGACCGGGATCCGCTCGAGCTTCTTGTCAGGGAAGAGCTGCCTGACCATGTCGCGGAAGCTTCGGTCGAATTGCGGGGAGCCGCAGCAGGAGTCGGCAAACAGCACGGCGCCGTTCTGGAGGTACTTTCGCAGGTTCGCAATTTCTTGCGGGCCGAATTCGAAACTGGACCGGCCGTGCAAGTACGCGAGCGGATAGCGGCGCAGATTGGGATCGCTCGGGACCAGATTCTTCTGACGCGTGGAGGCGAGGACCGACATGCCGTTGAGCGCCACCAGCACGTTGTGCAATGCCCGTGGAGCCGCGTCCCAATCGCCCGTGTGCCGGAGCTTGGCGACTTGTAAGAGGCCCCGCTCGATCGGGTTCGGAGCGCCGGCCACTTCTTCCTTTGGAGCGTCGAGTTTGTCGTAGGGCTCGCGTCCAGTCGCGTAGGCCACCACGTTGGCTCCCACCTTCATCGCCTTTAGCACAAGCAGGCTAAAGGCCGCCGTGCGCTTGGGAACCGGTTGCAGCGACCACTTGTCCCACAGGCAGGAGTGATCATGCGGCGCGTAGACGAACGAAGTCCGGCAGCCGAAATCAACGCCCAACAGTTCTGTCCCTTCGGGGTCGAGCGGAAACTCGGCGCGATAGATCGGATGTTCGGGCGGCAGTCGCTTGAGCTGCGCCTCGCCCGGATAGATCCGCGACACCAGGCTCTTGATCCCTTCGTCGAAGCCGGCGCCGTTGCAATTGTTGACGGCGAAGATGAATCCCCCCTGCTCGACGTACGCGCGTAACAGCTGAACCTGCACATCGGTGAATTTCGGTTCGTCGAGACCGCTGAGGTAGAGTATGGGCGCTTGCAACAGATCGCGAACGCCGCCGTGTGTGACCACCTTGTCGATGTCGACCTCTTGATAAGTCAGCAGCTTAGGCCACTTTGGCAATGTGCCGACATACTCGGTGAGATTCCGGACGTCATTGGGGTGCAAGTTCCAATTCGGCAGCGCGGCGGCCGCGGGCGGAGGCAGCGCGGAGCCGTAGTTGAGCTTGTTGATCAGAACCGGGGCGAGCCCTTTCGACAGAAACAAAAGAGCAAAGCTGGAGGCGACGAGTGGATCGGCTTCAACTCCGGCCGATGTGCTCCAGCTTCCGTCGCGACGCGACTGCCGTTCGACCAGGTAGCTGGCCCCTTCGCGGTACCAATCGTGGTTGCCGAAGAACCGCTGGCCCGAGAGGCGGCCGGCCCGCTCTACGCCATAGAGGTAATAAAGCACCCAGCGTCCCCCCTGCTCGCCCGGATTGACGCCGACCGCAAAGTATCGCGACATCCATTGCAACGCACGGCGAAGCGCGTCGCTCGTGAGCTGGTTATTACCGCAACAATGGGGCGTGCCGTCGGGGTTGGTGTCATAGTCGATCGAGCCGAGCATCTGCTCGCAGATGACGAGGGATCCGATGCCGGCGCACGTCATGCTTCCCGTGCTGTGCGGGTTGTTTTGGTAACCCCAGCCACCGTCGTCGTTCTGGGTCCTCAGGAAATGCTCGAGCGTCCGGATCCAGGTCTTGCGGCTGACTTTTATGCCGGATACGGCCGCCTCGCGGAGTCCCAGGATGGCGAATTGCGTGTTGCTGTTGTCCTCGGAAGCCACATTCCGGCCGTAGTTCCACATCCCGGCGTTCGCCCCTTCTTTCACCTGGAATTCTTCCAGCTGACTGGCGATGCTCGTCATACGAATGCGATCGGTGTCCCATTGTCTCGCGGCGGCAAACGTCATCAGCATCAGCGACAGTTGATAGGTCGCGTAGGTGGACTGTGGATCGGGAATCCGCCTCAAAAATTTCAGGCCTCGCGCGACGGCGGGCTCATCGGCAGACACACCCGACGTCAACAACGCCAACATTGCCAGGCTGGTTGCCCCGGAAGTGTGGCCCCCCGACGGACCGCCGCCAATTCCATACGAGCCCTCGGGATTTTGGACCCGAATCAGGAACTGCTGCACGGCCCGGATCGAATCCTTGACGCGAGCCGCCGACAGATCGTGATCCGCGCGGGCGGGGCGAGGTGGTGTCAAGGCCCCACTCGCAATCGCAGCGATCAGCATGGCACTCGACAAATTGTGGCGTCGCGAGCGCATGGGGTATCGATCCCAAGCATCGGGTGACCGCCTAAGCGGCGATCGGGCTGACCAGGCGCTTCTGGGCCGCCGGGCCGACTATCCAGCGGCTCTTTTGCTTCCACTATTTTACGAGGCAAACGCCAGGCCGACAGCACCGGGGTCATTCAACAATCAGCGCTTGCCAAATTTGTCCTCGAACAGCCGCTGCATGCGGCTCCAGGAACGCTCGTCGGCCAGCTTGTTGTACGACATGCCCGGGTTGCCGTGCGTGTCGGCGTCGGGCACGGTGAAGCTGTGGCGGGTCTTGGCGTAAATGTCGATCTCGTAATCCGTGCCGGCTTCGTCGAGCGCTTTGCGGAATTTGTGGATCGCCTCGTCAGGAACAAACGAATCGAGCGCTCCGTGACAGATCACGATCGTCGGCTTGATCGCATGGGCCTGCTCCGCCGATGGAGTGGGGAGGGCCGCGTGAAACGTGACGACGGCTTGCAGATCGGCCCCGGTGTACGCCAGCATGAGGCAGGTCGAGCCGCCGAAGCAGTACCCAATTGCCGCCAGACGGCTCGGATCACACTGCGGCTGTTGCTTGAGGAGGTCGAGCGCGACCGTGGCCCGCTTCTGCCACTCGTCGATGTTTTGCCGCACGTGCGTGGCCATTTCCATGGCCTCGTTGGGGTGCTTGGTGAATTTGCCGTCGCCGTACATGTCGCACGCAAACGCGACGTAGCCGAGCTGAGCGAGCTGATCGGCACGGCCCCGTGCGTAGTCATTGAGCCCCCACCATTCATGGCAGACGAGCACACCGGGGCGTTTGCCTGAGATGGAATCGTCCCAGGCCAAGTGGCCGATGAAAGTCTGGTCGCCGACCTTATAGGTGATCTTCTTCGTCTGCACGGCTGCTTCTCCCAAACCAATCAGGCTGCCGAACACCATCGAGGCCAATGCGAAACGCAACATGGTTCACTCCGCAGCAGATTTCGTCGACTGATTTCAAGAATTGTCGGAAGACACAAACGGACCCGGCTGTCGACGCTCGGCGAATAATACGGCAACCGGGCCCAGCGGGCGAGCCGTTGAGCGACCGGCGTTCTTCCCAGTTTTCGGCGGACTCAAAATTCTTGGCAAAAACCGCTTGACGTCCCAATCCCGTTGTGTCACTGTACTATCATGCTAGTACACATGTTGGAGTCCCGGCTTCAGCCGGTCCGTCGTTATTCGAGGCTTCGAAGACCGGCTGAAGCCGGGACTCCAACTGTCATACCGCGCGCAACGAGTCCGACTCGGGCATAACCATGTTCGTGCATGTCGACCCCTCTAACGGCATCGCGATTTACGATCAAATCGTCCGCCAGGTGAAGTTTGCTGTCGCTTGCGACGCGCTGAAGCCCGGGAATCTGGTCCCCTCCGTGCGCGAGTTGGCCCGCGATCTCACGGTCAATCCAAACACGGTCGCTCGGGCCTATCGCGAGCTGCAGGCCGACAACGTACTCCAACCGCTGCGCGGGACCGGGTTGGAGATCACTCCGTCGGCGCCCAAAAAGTGCCTGGCCGACCGGGCGGCCCTCATTCGCAGTCGCCTGCGTAGCGTGCTGGGAGAGGCCCGGCAAAGTGGTCTCACGGCCGAAGACGTCCGCAACCTCACCGAAGAGGAACTGGCGCGGCTCGAGCCGCAGGGAAACCAGTCATGACTGCCGCCTTTTCGCTTCAGAACGTCACGAAACACTACAAGAATCAGCTTGCGCTCGACAATGTGACCGTCTCCTGCGATCGCGGAGTCGTCTTCGCCTTGCTGGGTGAAAACGGTGCCGGCAAGACAACCGCGATCAAGATCCTGCTCGGATTGCTCGACCCGACTTCCGGCGAGTCGTCGGTGCTCGGGCTCGATAGTCGGCGCGACAGTCAGGAGATCCGCCGTCGCGTCGGCTATGTCCCCGATCAACCTGCCCTCTACGAGTGGATGACCGTCGACGAGGTCGGCTGGTTCGTCGGCGGGTTCTATCCCCCCGGATACCAGCGGCATTACAACGAACTGGTCGAACACTTCGAACTTCCGCCCGGACGCCGGATGAAGGAACTCTCCAAGGGGATGCGGGCGAAGGTGTCCTTATCGGTGGCAATGGCGCACCGCCCCGACTTGCTGATTCTCGACGAGCCGACGTCCGGCCTCGATCCCATGGTCCGCCGCGAGTTTCTGGAGAGCATGGTCGACATCGCCGCCCAGGGGCGGACTGTGCTGCTGGCCAGCCACCAGATCGCCGAGGTCGAGCGCGTCGCCGACATCGTCGCCATTTTGCGGCGCGGCAAGCTCGTGCTGCTGGAGGAACTCAACGCCCTCAAGGAACACGTCTGCGAGATGACGGTCACCCTCCGCAACGGCGTCCCCGATCTGCCGAACATTCCGGGGACCGTTCTGCACCGCGAATTGAAGGGGCGCCAATGGCGATTGCTCGTGCGGAACATGGACGAATCGCAGTTCGACGGCTTCCGCATTGCGGAAAACATTCGCAGCGTCGAGGTCCGCCGGCCGTCGCTCGAGGAGATTTTCGTCGGATACATGAAGGGCGAGCCGGTGCCGGACGCGCCGCGCGAGTTGCCCGCCCTGTGAGGCTGCCTAAGTCGGGGTCCGTATGAGCCAGGCGATTGTCGGCCGCGTTTTTTGGAAGGAAGCCCGCATCCAGCGCGCCTTTTGGTGGTGGATCCTTGGGCTCGGAGTGTTCGTCCAACTGCTTCCGCTGTTTCTCGGCCGCGGGTATTACCGCTCGGCGGTCGATGTTCATTGGTTCTATTCGGTGAACGTCGTCATTGCCTGCTGTTTTGCGGTGGGCTCGACGGCGATTGCCTTCGCGGGTGAAACCGAGAATCGAACCAAGTCGTTGTTTCAGCGTTTGCCGCTGCGAACAGCCGATTTGCTCGTGGGCAAACTCGGATGGTCGGTGTTGGGGACCTATACCCTGCTGCTGATCTTGGCGTTGAGCGCCAGCGTGTTGAGCGATACCTGGGGGGACGCTCCGACCCCGCATAATGCCGGAGGGCTCTGGGGTCTCAATTCCCGACTGAACGACTTTCGGATCTCTCTGCTTTCGCCGCTCCCGTTTCTGGTGATCGGAGTGTTTTGTTCGCTTGGATTCCGCGATGTGCTGACGACGGTGGCGGTCGCCGGAGTGGCGACGGCTTTCCTGCTGGGAGCCGTCGACATGGCGACAGGCCTCCCCTTCGGCACGATCGGCGGCGGGAAGTGGTTTGTTCTGGTGGTAATCCTAGGCGTTGTGGCCGTTGGGGACGGGCTGCTGGTTCCCTATTGGATCCGCGACTCGCTTGCGGCTCCCTTAAGCGCCTGGCTCCCGCGATTCGCCCGATCGCGAAAAACAGCGCCAGGTCATTCGACGCTCAGTGTCCGCTCGGTCGTCGCCTGGAAACGCACTGCCAGCAGCCTGCTTTGGAAAGAGTTGCGGCAGGCAAAGGGACTCACGCTGACGGTGGCCGGGGTAGGCGCATTGCTCATGGTGTCGTGCGCCGCCGCGCGATTGCTGCAATACCGCGCGTATGGCGGCAGTTATGTCAAGATGTGGTTTTTGGGAGGGCTGGATCCCCTGCTAGTGTTTTGTCTCACGACCGCTCCCTTGTTTTTTGGTATCGCTGCCTGCCGCGCCGATCGCCGCGACGGAGCGTACCGACTGTTAGCGAATCGCGGAGTTTCCCCGAACGCTCTCTGGCTGACCAAGCACGCGGTCTGGCTCGGGCTGGCAATCGCGACTGTCCTGTGGTTCTTGGGTTGGGAGCAGTTGACGGCAGGCTTTGAGACACCGGGAATGCCGGGCGAACGGCTGACCCTCTGGTCCGTGGCAAATGACGCCGCGAGGGCGACATTTTTCGGACTCCCTCCGGCCGGTCATCTGGCCGGCGCAGAGCACGCAGAATTCGCCGCAACTTTGGGAATCCTGTTATTTGTAGTCGTTCTCTTATATGCGCTCGGCCACTTACTGTCTTTGGTGATCCCGAGCGCGCTGACGGCACTCGTCTTGGCGCTGATCGGCTGGGCGGGCATCTTTATCGCTGGGGCTGCAGGGGTTGAGTGCGACGTTCCCTTCTGGTGGACGATCGGTCTCTTGCCGGCGATCTTCTTATTCGCCGGTTGGCTGCGAACACGCGACTGGCTGGTCGACCGCAATTCGCTCGCCGCGTGGGGGCGCGTCGCGGCTAGCGTTGTCGTGCCAGTCGTCGCCATCTGGTGCGCAGTGGCGATCTTTCGAGTGGTGGAAATTCCGCCCACGAGCCTTCCTCTGGAATTAACCGAATCACAGCCACGAGCCGCCGCAGGTCCGCCTACAAAGCAGTCGTTGTTTGTCGACGCGCTGAAAGCGTTCACCCCCAGGCCCCCTCGGGAAAATCGCAACGAAACGTCGAGCGTCGATGACTGGGCTCATTTCGATGCCGAGACCAAGACTTGGGTCGAAGAAAATGAGCCGGCGCGAAAACTGGCGTTAGAGGCCGCACAGAAGCCACCCGGTGATTTTCAGGAGCTTAACGAAACGCGCAGGGTCGAGAGGCGCGGGATTGTCGTCGAGGGGAACGAGCTGGCCAATCGCGTGTATGCCCTCGCGATGCTGCTTTTGGAGTCGGCCAGCAAACTCGAATCACAAGATCAGCTGGAAAAGGCGCTTGAAGACTACGTGGCCGCGGCCCGCTTGGGAGACGACCTTGGGCGCTCGAATCGCCTTTCGTCCTATTGGGGCGTCCCGGCGACTCGCTCAATGACACTGGCTGCCATGGATCGCTGGGCCATCCACCCCAAGCAAACGCCCGAACTCATCAAGCGGGCCATCGGACTGTTTCGGCGCTTCGACGAAGAGTCGCCCCTGCTCTCGGCACGGGTTCTGGTGGAATGGCGGCTCGAACGGCAGCTGTTCGAGGATTTCGTCTGGAAGGGGAATAATCCCAACCCCGGCAACCGGACACCGGCGGAGACGGGCATCGTCCGCTGGTGTCTTCCTTGGGAATTGTTGCGACTCCAGCGCGTGCAAGACGCGATGTTCTCCCGCGGGCTCGATGAAATGCAGCTTGTCGAACGCGACTTGCACGATCGTGGCTTTGTGAATGCCGACTTGATCACCGCGGACGGTTTCCGCCAGCTACCCTGGAAATGGCAATGGACCACGCTGGAGCCGCCAATCGCATCTCCCAATGGCACCTCGTGGATGGCGACTCCCACGTGGCGAGTGAACCAAGCCGCGCTCTCCGATCTGCATTTTGTCGCCTGGGCCGCCGCTGATTATCGCCGTGCACACAAGAAGCTGCCCGGCGCCCTGAGCGAGCTTGTGCCGCCCTATTTCGGCTCGTTGCCCGTCGACCCCTGGACGGGGCGTGAGTTTCTGTACGAACCCAAGGGAGTGCCGGCCCGGCTTCATGCTTCGGGCACAGGAGACCTCGACGAGAACCAGCCATTCGTAGCAAGCGCCGGAGCCTCGGATTGCCGCATCGAAATCAACAGCATTCACGGTGAGTCGATTTCACCGGTGCGAATCATTGACCATTCGGGCACCGTCAGGAATTCGATTTCAGACCGATTCGTGGAATTTCCGGCGCCCGCCTTGGCCATTCCCAGTCTGACCGGACGGCAAAAATCTGCCGACCAATTCCGGCGCGAGTCCGACCAGCCTCGTCGCAGACCGGCCGACAGGCCACCGGTCAAGCCGGTTGATAACCTTCTCGCCAAGCCGGGTGCGAAGCCGTCGGGCGGGAAGACTTCTCCAAAGAAGTGAACGCTGCCCGCAGTCCAAGCGGATGACTCATGGTTCCGTTTCATTTGAGGGCCTCTTGAGGAGCAGCGCCATGTTGGTGAACTGGCAGCCTGATCGTGCCCAAGCGTCCCGATGCTTCCGAATCGCGTCGATCGCCCTCCTCATTCTGAGCGCTGCGAACGCTCAGAAGTTTCCAAACGCGGTGGCAGCCGATCCCGAGCTCCCCGCACACGACCCCGAGAAAACTCAAGAGACTCGAGAGAACCTCAAAGCGCTCGGGTTGGCGATGTCCAAATATCAGGATCGCTACAAGCATTTTCCGCCGGCGGTCGTCATTGGGCCAGACGGCAAAACTCCCCACAGTTGGCGGGTCGATCTTCTTCCTTTCTTGGGCGAGAAGGCGCAGCGACTCTATGCGCAATACAGGCTCGATCAGCCGTGGGACAGCCCGAGCAACAAAAAAGTTCTCGCACAGATGCCCGACGTCTTCCGCAGTCCCTATGACGACCCGAAATCGACGAATAGCGCGTATTACGTCCTCGTTGGACCTGGCACGGTCTTCGAAATCCCAAAGGGAATCGCAATCGGCGAAATCACTGACGGCACCGAATTGACGCTCTTGATCGTCGAGGCCAAACGAGACATCCCCTGGACCAAACCCGCGGATATTCCCTACGACCCGAAACAGCCGATCCCAATGCTCGGAGGTTTTTTCCAAGGCGCCTTTGGCATCACAATGGCCGACGGCTCGGCGCGCATTATGAGACAAGGCGTCCCGGAACGCGTTCTTAGACTGCTGATCGCGCGTAATGACGGACAGGATCCGGAGGAGGCCAGCCGCGAATCAGCGAGGGAGTCTGAAAAAGAACACGACAGCCAGAACAAGCTCAAGCAGCTCGCGCTGGCCATGCACAACTATCACGACGTCCACGGCCACTTTCCGCCAGCCGTCGTGATGGGCCCCGACGGCAAGACTCCGCATAGTTGGCGAGTCGAGCTTTTGCCGTTCTTGGATGAGAAGCGCCTTTACGATGAGTATCGGCTCAATGAACCGTGGGACAGCCCGCACAACAAGGTCATCCTGCGGAACATGCCCAATTGTTTCCGCAGCCCGTTTGCCGACGAGAAATCGACGAACAGCAGCTATTACGCGCTCGTCGGCAAGGGGACGATCTTCCAGGGCAAGGACGGCATGCCGATCCGCGATATCACCGACGGCACGTCGAACACCCTGATGTTCGTCGAGGCCAAACGCGACGTCCCGTGGACCAAGCCGGCCGACATTCCTTTCGACCCGGGCAAGCCTGTTCCCCCGCTTGGCGGATACGTGAGAGGCCATTTCACGGCCGCCTGCGCCGATGGCGCAAGTTTGATTTTCGAGCTTGAAAGCTTCAAAGGTGATGACCTGAAGTGGGCCATCATGCGCAACGACGGCCATCCCTTTGCCATGCCGCCACGACTTCGAAATTGACAGGCTGCCTGCCGCATCTTTCGCTTCCAGGATTTCAAGTGCGACAGGCGCAAGCGGGCCATCAATGTGCAACGACCGGTACCCGTTCCGATTGCCTTAAGGCAAGGTATCGCTAGCGGAAACGGGTGTCGCGCGGTGACGGATTGTTTCCCGTTCCGTCGCCGTCTTGCTTGACCCCTAATACATAACATGTTTATGCTTTATGCCTAAGTAGTCAATGTATTGGTACGAAGCGAGCAAGAAACCATGGATTCGCGGCTCTTAACCGGCACCGTCGAGCTTTTGATTCTCGACGTCGTCGCTCACGAGGCGAGCTACGGCTACCAGATCACGCAAGAGGTGCTTGGTCGATCTGGCGGGTACTTTCAGCTCACGGAAGGCAGCCTGTATCCCGCCCTGCACCGCCTCGAGCGGCAAAGGCTGGTCAGCTCCTATTGGGAAGAAGTGGACGGGCGCCGCCGGAAGTACTACCGCCTGACGCCGGCTGGCCGCAAAGCGCTCGCCGCCAAGCGCGAGGAATGGAGCGAGTTCGCCCGCGGCGTCAACGGCGTGCTGGGGGTGGCCAATGGATTGGCGTGAAAGAGCCGCCGAAGGTCTCCCCGCTCCGCGCGGCGACGAACCGACGAGCCTGCGGCAGGACATCCTCGATGAGCTAGCCGACCATCTCGACTGCGCCCTCAAGCGCGAGCTGACCAAAAACATCACGCCCGACGAAGCAGTCGAAAACGTCAAACGCCGATTCGGTGACCCGCGCGATTTGGCCCGCCGCCTGTGGCTCGATGCCACGAAGGACACAATCATGTCGAAACGATTGACGCTGGTCGCGATGGGACTGATGTTCGTGATGTGCCTGCTGCTCGGCTGGATGGCGTGGACGTCCCAACGCGCGAGCCAGGAGGCGGCCGAGTCGATTCGCAAGACGAACAGCGAGTTCCTTGAAAAGTTTACCACTCTGCTCGCCCGGCCGACCCCGGGAGCCGCCGCGGAGCGGCTGCCGGTTCGTTTTCATCTCTTCCACTACGACGGTCACAATTCGCCCGCACAGGGCTTCGAGGCCGCTTTTTATCCGCAGGGAGCGGGCGGCACCCTCAACGCTCTGAAGCGGACGTCGGATGCGAGGGGCGACTTGGATTTCGGAAAGCTCCCACCGGGAGCGTACTTTCTGGATTTGACGGCCCCCTGGCACGAGACGACTCGCATTCCGTTGGATGTCACGCCGGGTTTCCCAATCTCCTCTCCCATCGCGTGCCCCGCAGAAGACTGGCGGCGCGTCGAGGTTTCGTTTGAGTTTCCCGGCCTCCCGTCGCTCACGGATCGGGACGCCCTGATCATTTGCCGCATCGCCGCACAGAGGACTCGCCAAATCAAGCCGGGAGGATTTGCTTGGTTCCACGGTGATTTCGGCGCACAACCTACGGAGGAATCCGACGTCGTCATCGATCCAAAGGGACGAGTCGTCTACTGCGCAAAAGCGCTTGCCACATACCCGCAACAGAGCCCTCTCTGGGCCAACTTGACTCTCAACAACGGGCGTCAAGGCGGTGGCGCGCCCTTTCAAATGTTGGCGCTCACCGAGCGGTTTGCCTGGCTGGCCGATGGCCTCAAGCAGCCGCATCCAGCGGACTTTGTGGAGTGCAGATACTCTTTGAAGTGGATTGCCGTTGTGCTGGCCCCCGACATCAGAAGAATGGCAGGCCAAGTCTCCGAGCAAGCCGGTCCGCATACGCTCCTCACCTGGGAAGCAGGCAAAACGCCGTTTGTCTGTGGTAATGAGCAGGATGGCGTGATGGAGGCGCCAGCGGTCGATCCAGTCGTCGGGCGCAAGAACGTCTGGAAGGTTCATGTAATGCCTAGCCTCGCCCAACGAGTCGAAAGGATGCTTCTGGCTTCGGCCAGCCGCATCTCCGAGCCGGCAAACGACGCCGAATCAACCGAGGCCACGGCTGGAGCGGAATGGCTGAAGGCGCTGGGGATCGAGAGCGCCGTTGCCGAGCGAACCCCCGATGGCTTGACGGGGCTGCGCCTGAAGGTGAAGAGTAATGATTCGCTTGCTCTGCAGGCGGGTCTGCAAACGGGCGATCTTCTGCTCGGGATCAACGGCTGGAACGTGAACGACGACCGCGAGCTCGGGTGGGTTTCCAAGAGGCGTCCGCGGATTAACCAGCCGAAGAATACGGAGCCAGGGCACGGCGGGTTCCCGATCGCCCCGCCCGTCGATCCCAGGCAGCAAGATTCCCTCGTGACGCTCGTCAGGCGCGCCTCCGACGTATTTCTTTTCGGAGTGGGACTGACAGATTCCCCGAAGCTTGATCCCAGCAAGTCAACTGGAGGGGGCGGCTTCCCCGCCGGCCGTTTCCGTCAACGGGTGCCCGTATCTGATCCTTGAGACGTACCCATGGGATGACGACTCGATCGAAATTGACAGTTCGCCCCCGCACAGCCGACAATGGGCCGCGGTCACGGAAAAAATGGCGGCACCGCGAGCGGCTCGATGTGGGATGTCTTGGGAGGCCGGGCACGGCTTTGTGACGGGCTGACGCGTCGTCAGGTCCTGCGGATTGGGGGCTTGAGCGCGTTCGGGCTCTCGTCGCCGCACCTGCTGCGAAGTCACAATCAGGCGGTCGCCGCACCGAGCAACTCTTCCGCCGTCGCTTTGAGCAGTCAACCTCGCGAGAAGAGCTGCATTGTGCTGTTTCTAATGGGCGGGCCGCCGCAGCATTCGCTGTGGGACCCCAAGCCCGAAGCTCCCGCCGAGGTTCGGGGCGAGTTTGGCCCGATCACGAGTTCCGTTTCGGGCCTGCATTTCGGCGAATTGCTGCCGCAGACGGCGAGGCAGGCGCGGCACGTCTGCGTGTTGCGGGCCGTGTCGAGCGGCGACAATGCGCATTCTTCGAGCGGCTACTACATGCTGACCGGTCGGCCGCACACGCCGACCAACTTCGAGAACGCCAACCCCGGCCCACCGAACGATTTTCCCAGCTTCGGAGCCATCGTGCGGGCGATGAACCCGGGGCATGGGGCGGTCCCCCCGTCGATCACTCTGCCGCACCACATCTTCAACACCAACGGCAGCGTCTGGCCGGGGCAGGATGCCGGCTTTCTCGGTCGCGCCACCGATCCCTGGCTGGTCAACTGCGTCCCCAATGCCGAACCGTTCCGCATCGAAGGGCTAAGCCTGCCGAGCGAGATCCCCGCGATGCGATTGTCGCGCCGTCAGTCGCTGTTGGCGCAATTCGATCAGCAACGCGCGGCTGTGCTGCGGTCGGGGCTACTCGAGGCGTTTAACGCCGATACGCGCCAGGCGTTCGATCTGCTGTCGTCGGGGCGTTCGGCTAAAGCGTTTCGGCTCGACGACGAACCGCAGACCGTTCGCGATCGTTACGGTCGGTCACCCTTCGGTCAGAGCGTGCTCTTGTCGCGGCGGCTGATCGAAGCGGGTGTCAAGCTCGTGCAGGTCAATTGGTATCGCTCGGCCGACGAGCCGATGGCAAATCCCTGTTGGGACAGCCACACCGACGAGGCGAAGCGGCTGCGCACAGTGCTCGCGCCACCGACCGATCAGGCCTACTCGGCCCTGCTGGAGGATCTGTCGCAGCGAGGACTGCTCGACGAGACGCTGGTGGTCTGCATGGCCGAATTCGGCCGCAGCCCGCGGATCAACGCGGCGGCCGGTCGCGATCACTGGGGTTCTGTCTATTCGGTGGCTCTGGCAGGCGGCGGCGTGCGGGGCGGACAAGCCTACGGCGCCTCTGACGCCATCGGTGGCCAGCCGCGGGAGGGATGCGTCCGTCCGCAAGATTTGACCGCGACAGTCTTCGACTGCCTGGGGTACCGTCCCGAAACGCTCGTCCACGATTCTCTGGGCCGGCCGCTGCCGATCAGCACGGGCGAGCGGATTGCGGCGATCTTCTAGACGAGTCCAAGGTCCAAAGTCCAAGGCCCAAAGTCGCAAATCAAGACATCCGCAATCATCGCCGTTTTCCTTCCGACCTTGGACTTTGGACCTTGGACTAATGCAGATGCCGATGCAACTCAGGCCGGGATCAGTCGTTAGACTTTGCTGGGCCCTCATCGCCTTCGTCGCTCCATTCTCGGACGCTGCGTCGGCAGGAGAGACCGCCCTTAACGGCCACGTCTTCTCGCTTCCGGACGGTTTCGAGATCGAGCTCGTGGCCGGACCGCCTCTCGTGAATCGGCCGATCACGGGAGCGTTCGACGAACTGGGGCGGCTCTACGTTGCCGACTCGTCCGGGTCGAATGATCCGGTCAAGAAGCAACTCGCCGAGCGTCCGCATCGGATTCTGCGGCTCGAGGACACCGACGGCGACGGGCGGTTCGATCGCCATACCGTCTTCGCTGACAAGATGATGTTCCCCGAGGGGACAATGTGGCTGGACGGCTCGCTTTACGTCTCGGCTGCTCCCACGATCTGGAAGCTCACCGATACGAACGGTGACGGCGTCGCTGACCGCCGCGAAGAATGGCTGACGCGCACGCTCACCGGCTGCGCGAACGATCTGCACGGACCTTACGCCGGTCCGGATGGTTGGATTTATTGGTGCAAAGGGGCCTTTGCCCGGCAGAGGTATCAGCTCCCCTGGCGCGAGCCGGTCGCTTCATCCGCGGCGCACATCTTTCGCGCTCGGCGAGACGGCACGGGTCTCGAGCCGGTGATGACGGGAGGCATGGATAACCCGGTCGACGTCGTTTTTACGCCGGGCGGCGAGCGGATCTTCACGACGACGTTCCTAGTGCATCCGTCCGAAGGGCAGCGCGACGGCTTGATCCACGCGATTTACGGGGGCGTCTACGGGAAAGATCACGACGTGATCAACGGACATCCGCGGACCGGTGATTTGATGCCGCCGCTGGTGCACTTGGGTCCGGCTGCGCCCTGCGGCCTGGTCCGCTATGAATCGACCGCGTTTGGATCCGGGTACCGCGACAACCTGTTCGCGTGCTGCTTCAACATGCGCAAGATCACGCGGCACGTCCTGACTCAGGACGGGGCGACCTTCAGGGCGGCGACGACCGACTTCCTCGTTTCCAACAATCTCGATTTTCATCCGACCGATATTTTGGAAGACGCGGACGGCAGCCTGATCGTGATCGACACCGGAGGCTGGTACAAACTCTGCTGCCCCACGTCTCAGCTTTGGAAGCCGGATATCCTGGGGGCGATCTATCGAATCCGCCGCAAGGGCGCGCTGAAGATCGGCGATCCACGGGGAACGAAGCTTGAATGGCAAACCGCTTCGCTTGACGAACTGGCTAAGCAGCTTGGCGACCCGAGGCCCGTCGTCCGCAGACGAACAATCGAACAATTGGCTAAGCGGGGTCAGTGCGCCCTGCCCACTCTCGCTTCCTCACTGAAACACCCCGATGCTGAAATTCGCCGCAATGCGCTCTGGGCCCTGGTGCGGATCCCGGGGTCATCGGCTCGTGCCGCGTTTCGCGCCGGACTCGCTGATGCGGATGAATCCGTCCGGCAGGTTGCCGCTCACTGCGCGAGCGTTCTCTGCGACCGGAAGGCGGTTGCCCAACTGATCAAGTTGCTGACCGCGAAAAGCGCGCCCAATCGGCGGGTGGCCGCCGAGGCCTTGGGCCGCCTGGGGGACAAATCGGCCGTCGCGCCGCTATTGGCCGCGGCCGGGCGATCGCCCTCCGGGGCTGATCGCATTCTCGAGCATTCGCTGACTTATGCTCTGATCGAGATTGCCGACCCGGCCGCGACGCGGTCGGGCCTCACCAGCGACAACCCGTCCATCCGCCGCGCCGCGCTCATCGCGCTCGACCAGATGCCGGGCGGCGGGTTGGACCCAAAAACGGTCGCCGCCCTGCTCTCGTCGCCCAATCCGCTGCTCAAGGAAACGGCCTCCTGGATCATGGGACAGCATCGCGAATGGGGCGAAGCCTTGGCCGGTACGCTCCGCGATCGCTTATACGCCCCCGCAAGCAGCGACGCCGAGCGGTCGGAGCTCGAGCACCACTTGGCGCAGTTTTCGTCGAGCCCGGCGGTCCAAACGCTGCTATCAAAGGCAGTGACCGATCGGATGCTGTCGCCCCTCTCCCAGCGGCTCGCACTCAATGCGATGCGGGCTGCCGGACTCAAACAATTGCCGCCAGCCTGGATCGACGCTCTCCTGCCGCTGCTGAAGCGCCGAGATTTCTCTCTCGCGGCGGCCGTCGTCGACGTTCTCCGGGCCCTTCCGGCCGGCAAGGACCGCGCGACCCAGGTCGGGCAGACCCTGATCGACCTGGCGAGCACCCCCAACTTGCCGAGTGACATCCGACTCGAAGCCTTGGCCGCCGTGCCGGGTGGATTGCCGCAAGTTGACCCCCAAACATTTGCGTTTCTGCGTGCGGATCTGAACACCGATCTGCCTGTGCCGACGCGAGCCGCCGCGGCCGGCGTGCTCTCGACGGCCCGGCTCACACCGTCGCAGCTCGAAGAACTCATCGACTCGATCAAGTCTGCCGGACCGCTCGAAATCGACCGCTTGCTGTCGGCGTACGAAAACTGTGCGGACGAAAAAATCGGCCTCAAACTGATTGCCGCGCTCAAGGCGTCGCCAACTCTCAGCGCGCTGCGTGTCGATTCGGTGCAGCGTCGGATCAAGAAGCAGCCGGCATCGGTTCAAGCCCAGGCCGAACAGCTCTACCGCCTGATCAACGTCGACATCGAAAAGCAGCGTCAGCAAATTGCCGATTTGCTTCCGATGGTTCACAAAGGAGACGTGCGCCGCGGCCAGCGTGTGTTTGATCAAGCCAAGGCGGCCTGCGTCGCGTGCCACCAGTTCGGATACAAGGGGGGACGCATCGGCCCCGACCTCACCAAGATCGGCGCCATCCGCGCCGAGCGGGATCTGCTCGAAGCCATCCTGTTTCCCAGCGCCAGCTTCGTTCGCAGTTACGAACCGATCCAGATCGTGACAAAGAGTGGCAAGGTCTATAACGGTCTGGAACGCTCGGGCGCGGCCGACGAAGTCGTGCTCGTGACCAGCGCGACCGAAACCGTCCGTGTGCCGCGCGATCAGATCGAAGAAATGCGGGCGGGCACCGTGTCGGTGATGCCGGCCGGCCTCGACAAGCAGCTCACGCCGCAAGACCTGGCCGACCTGGTTGCCTTTCTCTCGCACGCGAAGTGAGTCCGCGGTGCAAAACGGCCCCGTCAAAGCGTTGACGTTCGCGCTGACCATGCTGTTTGTGCCCCGCCTGTCGCCGGTCTTCGCGACTGAACCACAACTGCTGACGCGCGTGACGCCCGACGCCGAGTGGAACGCGGTCTTCGACCGCACCGACGGTTGGACCGGCGCCGACTGCGCGGGATCGGTGGATCTCGGCGACGGCCGGACGCTCTGGCTGTTCGGCGACACTTGGATTGGCAAAATCCGCGACGGCAAGCGCCAGCCGGGCGCGACGATGGTCAACAACTCGATTGCCGTCCATCCGACTGATAAGGCGGCTCCCTGGCGTCCGCCCGATCCTCGCAGTGTGCAATTCTTCTGGGGGCCGAACGATAAAGACGGCAAGCCGACCGCCTGGGCGATTCCGCCGGCGGTCGCCGGAGACACAGCCGCCGATCACGACTGGCTCTGGTGCAACGGCGGAGGCGTCGTGGGGGTGACACGAGACGGCACGGGCCGGCGATTGATCGTTTTTTTCTTCCGCGTTCGCCGCGACCCGCACGGAAAAGGCGTCTGGAATTTCACCACCGTGGGCACGAGCCTGGCCGTCGTCGACAATATCGGCGACCCGCCTGAGCGCTGGCGTCCTCGTGTCATCGACATTCCTCATTCGGGACGGATTTTGGAAGAACGCCGCCCGAAGCCTCCCCTCGAAGTCTTTTGGGGCATGTCAACCACCGAGCAAGGCGCGCCGAAAGACGCGAGCGCGGTGCTAATCTTCGGAACGCGCCAACGAGGGTTTGAGACAAACCTCGTAATGGCCGGCGCACCGGCAGACGCGATCGAGCGCTTCGCTGATTGGCGGTTTTTTGCCGGTCCTCGTGGTTTCGACCCGCGCACGGCAGCAGCACTGCCGCTCGCGAGAGGACTCGTGAGCGAGTTCAGCGTCGAAAGGTTCGAGGATCGTGGGCGGTCGATCTGGGTGCTGATTCAAAGCGAACCGCTGCTCGGCAAGCGGATCTTCGTGCGAACGGCGCCGCGGCCGGAAGGCCCCTGGTCGGCCACGCGGCCGATTTTTAGTGTCCCCGAGGTCGCCAAAAACCGCGCTTACTTCACGTATGCGGCCAAGGGTCACGCGTCCCTTTCGCGGCCCGGCGAATTGCTTGTGACCTATCTCGTCAACTCGCAGAATTTCGGTGATCTGGTCAAAGACACCACGATCTACCACCCCAAATTCCTCCGCGTTCCGGCCCCCATTATTTTCGGCAAATAAGTCAGGCCGGCGGAAAATCTCGCTTATTTTGCGTAACCCGAACTGACGATCTCTTGAGTGAGATTGCGCGACTGGGCCGCTGCAATTTGGCTCAAGTCGCGATGGGGGCGGCAGGGAGGGGCCGGTCTTGATCGTCGCCTGTTTGCAAGAGGCGCTCGCGCATCATCAAGCCGGGCGGCTCGATCAGGCAGAGGGTCTCTACCGCCGCGTACTCTCGGTCGAGCCATTTCAGCCCGACGCCCTGCATCTCCTCGGAATGGCCGCCCTTGCGCAGGGCCGGCTCGACGAAGCCTTCCGGCTCGTCAGCCAGGCAGCACAACTCAAGCCGAACGAGGCTGTCTTCGTTTCCGATCTGGGCGCCGTTCACGAAGCTCTCGGGCGGTTTCGCGAGGCGGAGGCTGCTTATCGGCGGGCCCTCGAGCTCAATCCGCGGCACGCCGAGTCGCTTAACAATCTGGGCAACATGCATCGCGCGGCCTGGCGAATTGCCGAGGCGGCCGACTGCTATCGGGCGGCGCTCGCCCAAAAGCCCGACTTCGCGATGGCTCACGGCAACCTGGGAAACACGCTTGCCGATCAACAGAAGTTCGACGAGGCAATCGTCTGCTATCGGCGGGCGATTGCGCTCGACGGCAGGTTCTTGGACGCGCGGAAAAACCTCGCCACCGCGTTAGCTGACCAGGGCCATTACGAGCAAGCTCGCGAAGAACTGCGGCGGGTTCGCGCGCAATCGCCTCACGACTCCGGCTTGAAGATTCGCGAAGCGCTGCTCTTGCCCGTGATCCCCGAATCGGTCGCGGCGATCGACGCCCGTCGGCAGCGTCTCGAATCGGACTTAGATTGTTTGCTCAAAGAAGATCTGCACGTCCGCGATCCGCTCACCGAGACGCCGGGAGCCGCTTTTTACCTGACATATCATGGCCGCAACGATCTCGCTCTCCAGCGGAAGATTGCCGAAGTTTATCGCAGGGCCGTCGCCTCGTTGGATTTCACGGCTCCGCACTGTCGTTCTCACCGCAACGGGTCGGTGCGATCTCCCATCCGCGTCGGCCTGATCTCGCGGTTCTTCTACCGACATTCCGTCGGCGAACACTATGCGGGGCTGTTCAAGGCCTTCCCGCGCGAGAACGCACGGTACACCGTGCTCCGCGTGGCCGGTCCCGAGGATCAGGTCTCGCGGGCGATCGACGCCGCGGCCGATGACGTCATTCGTCTGTCGACTCGCTTGGAAGAAGCTCGCGAGCAGGTCGCGGCCGCGGAGCTGGATGTGCTGTTCTATACCGACATCGGAATGGATCCCTGGACTTACTTCTTGGCCTTTTCACGGCTGGCTCCCGTGCAATGCACGACGTTCGGCCAGCCCGGGACCACAGGAATTCCGACAGTCGACTATTTTCTTTCCTGCGACCACCTCGAGCCGCCTGGAGCCCAAGCACACTACTCCGAACGGTTGGTGTGCTTCTCCAATATGCCGCACTATTTCGAGCGACCGCCGATGCCCGACGAGTCCGCGGGCCATCAAGGCATTCCGTTACCCGTCGACGCGCGCTGGTACGTTTGCCAGCAGACGCTCTTCAAGATTCATCCTGAGTTCGATTTCTTGCTGGGTGAGATCTTGCGGCGCGACCCATCTGGAATCGTCGTCCTGTTTGACGGGCAAGTGCCGACCTGGAAGGGACTCTTGCAGGCGCGTCTCGAGCGTGCGATTCCGGACGTCGTCGACCGGGTTGTTTTCCTGCCGCGGCTGGCGCGCGACGACTATCTGCGGCTGCTTCCGCAAGCCGACGCGGTGCTCGACACGATCCACTACGGCGGCAGCACGACGGCCATGCATGCCCTCGGCGTGGGGGTGCCGCTCGTGACGCTGCCCGGAGACTTCAATCCGGGACGCATGGCATACACCTTCTTCCAGAAACTTGGGATTACCGATTCTGTCGCCACCAGCCCGTCCGACTATGTCGAGCGATCGATCCGCATTGCGAACGACGCGTCGTTGCGGAAGTCGCTCCGCTCGCGAATCCTCGAGCGGTGCGATCTGCTGTTCTCGAATCGGGCCGCGGCGGCCGAGCTGGAAGCGTTTTTCGTCGACGCGGCTCAGCGTGAGCACGCGGGGCGCGCCTGAGCGGGACGAATCGTAGATTTGCTGAGGCCAACCGAATGCCCGTCAGGCTCGCAATTTTCGGCCATCCGCCCGCTTTCGACGTCCCGCTGCACGTCGGACGGCCCAATCTTCCGGACAAGCAGGCCATTCTTGGACGAATTTCAGGGGCCCTGGAATCCGGCTGGCTGACGAATGGTGGTCCGCTCGTCGCCGAATTCGAGCGGCGCGTGGCCAGTGAAACGGGGGTCAAACACTGCATTGCGACCTCTAACGGAACCGCCGCGCTCGAGCTGGCGATTCGAGCGCTCGGATTGGTCGGCGAGGTGATCGTCCCCGCTTACACCTTCGTCGCGACGGCCCATGCGCTGGCGTGGCACGGTGTGCGCCCCGTTTTCTGTGACGTCGATCCAACCACGCACACGCTCGACCCCGAGCAGGTCGCACAAATGATCGGTCCGCGGACCGCGGCGATTCTGGGCGTGCATCTTTGGGGCCGGTGTTGCGATGTGGCGGCACTTGCTGAAATTGTCCATGAGCACGGGATTCCGCTTCTCTTCGACGCGGCGCATGCCTTCGGGTCGACCTATCACGGAAAACCGATCGGCGGATTCGGAGTATGCGAGACGTTCAGTTTCCACGCCACGAAATTCGTCCATTGCGGCGAAGGGGGCGCAGTCACGACAAACGACGATGGCCTCGCCGAGCGCGTTCGCCGGCTGAGAGATTTTGGATTCTCAGGTGTCGACCGGGTGACGTCGCTCGGGATTAACGCCAAGATGAGCGAGCTGTCCGCAGCCGTGGGGCTGACGTCGCTCGACAACATGGCAACGATCGTCGCCGTCAATCGCCAAAATTACGATGCCTATCGCCGCCGGCTGCGGCCGCTGGCCGGCCTTAGACTCCTGCCCCACGAGGGGCCCGAGGAAAGCAACTATCAATACGTCGTTGTCGAGGTCGACGCCCAGATCGCGGGGCTTTCCAGGGACGAGCTGCTCGCCGTGCTCGTGGCGGAAAACGTGCTCGCCCGCCGCTACTTCTACCCCGGGTGCCATCGCATGGAGCCCTATCTCTCCGACGCGAAAACGGCCGCAACTTCGCTCCCCGTCACGGAGCGCTTGGCCGACACGGTTTTCGCGCTGCCGACCGGGCTGCAACTCGACGAACGCGGCGTTACTCGCATCACCGAAATTCTCTCGGACGCGATCGCGAACGCGGACGCGATTCGCAGCCGGCTTGGCCGCCGCCGCGCGGCATAAGTCTGCCGCAGAACGGCGTCTTTGGAGCCGCGCCCGTCAGGAAGCGGGCTATTACGCGAGGGCCACGCTGAATACCCCGCTTGCTGACGCGCGCGGCTCCAATGCGGAACGGTTCGAGCGTCGCCTCAGGCCAGAATCGGCTGCACGACTTTTCCGCTGACGTCAGTCAGGCGGAAGTCGCGGCCAGCGTGGCGGAACGTCAATCGCTCGTGGTCGAAGCCCAGCACGTGCAGGATCGTTGCCTGCAGGTCGTGCACGTGGACTCCGTTCTCGACGACGTGGAAGCCCAGGTCATCGGTCTTGCCGAAGGTGATGCCCGGCTTGATGCCGCCGCCGGCCATCCACATCGTGAAGGCCTGCGGATGATGATCGCGCCCCAGCTTGCGACCGAGCGTGGGGTGGCTTTCGACCATGGGCGTGCGGCCGAATTCGCCGCCCCAGATCACCAGCGTTTCGTCCAAGAGGCCGCGCTGCTTGAGATCCTGCACGAGGGCCGCCGAGCCCTGATCGGTCGCAAAACAATTCTGGCGGTGATTCCCATTCAGATCGCTGTGGGCGTCCCACCCTTCGTGATAGATGTTGATGAACCGCACGCCCCGCTCGACCATCCGCCGCGCCAGAAGACAGGCGCGGGCGAACGACGGCTTGTCGGGGTCAGCCCCGTACATCTCGAGCGTCGCCCGGGTTTCGCTCCGCAGATTCATTAGCTCAGGGGCCGAGGCTTCCAGGCGGTCCGCCATTTCGTAGGAGGCGATCCGCGTGGCGATCTCGGGATCACCGACGACGTCGAGCCGGCGGCGATCGAGCGCCTCCACCAGGTCGAGTGTGTCGCGCTGCGATTGGCGGCTCACGCCTGCGGGTCGCGACACGTTCAGGATCGGGTCGCCCTGGTTCCGAAAACGCACACCCGTGTAAACGGTCGGCAACATGCCGCTGGACCAGTTGGCCGCTCCGCCGCTGATTCCCGAACCGGTCGACATCACGACAAAGGCCGGCAAATCGCTCGTCTGGGCCCCCAGACCGTAAACGACCCAGGAGCCGAGGCTCGGGCGGCCCGGCTGGGCGGCTCCGGTGTTGAGAAAAATCTGGGCGGGCGCGTGGTTGAACTGATCGGTGTGCATCGAGCGGATCAAGCACACGTCGTCGACGATCTTGCCAAAGTGCGGGAGGATGTCGGCGATCTCGGTGCCTGAGTCGCCCCGTCGCACAAATCGAAACCGCGGGCCGAGCACGGCGGCATCGGAGCGAATAAACGCGTACCGCTGCGCGCCGATGATCGACGGTGGAATCGGCTTGCCTTCGAATTCAGCGAGTTTTGACTTGTGATCGAAAAGGTCGAGATGACTCGGCGCGCCGGCCATGAACAGATGAATGACCGCCTTCGCCCGCCCCTTGTAGAGCGATTTCTTGGGAATCAGCGATTCGCTGGTGTTGGTGACGGCCGCGGAGCCAATGCGCGAAAGGGGGCCCGTGAAAAGCCCCGCGAGCGCGATCCGTCCGAGGCCGACGCCGCACTGCTCGAAAAACCAGCGGCGC
Source organism: Planctomycetaceae bacterium (assembly GCA_035949535.1). Taxonomy (GTDB): domain Bacteria; phylum Planctomycetota; class Planctomycetia; order Planctomycetales; family Planctomycetaceae; genus DASPSM01. Next base: position 24,363 of record DASZIA010000024.1, read on the forward strand.
GTCACCAGTCGGGGGTCGCAGTTTCGATAAAACTGATCCTGGCAATTCATCAAGTTAGTCCAAAGTCCAAGGTCCAATATCGGATGTCTTGGACTACTCCTTCGTGATGGTTTCGTCGAGATTCAGCAGGCCGCGGGCGACGAGGGTCCAGGCGGCCAACCGCACCGGGTCGAGCTTGCCGGCCCCCGCCGAGGCGACCGGCTCTGCGCCGGACACGATTTTTTTTGCGCCGTCCGGGTCGGCCTCGAATCTCGCCCGGGTCTGAGAATAAAACGCCACGAGAGCCGCGAGTTCGGATTGGTCCGGCGGGCGCACCAGACAGCGACGGAACAGGGCCCTCGCAATTTGCTTGCTGGGTCCATCCGATTTGGCGAGCACGTCCGCAGCCAGCCCTCGCGCGACTTCCACGAACTGGGCGTCGTTGAGCAGAGTCAGTGCTTGCAGTGGCGTGTTGCTGACTTCGCGGCGCGCGATGCACTCCTCGCCGCTGGGGCCGTCGAACGTGGCGAACATGGCGAAGGGTGAGGTTCGCTTCGAGAACGTGTAGAGCCCGCGGCGAAAGCGATCGGGCCCCTGGCTGACATTCCAAGTCATCCCGCCGTATGACCCCTCCGAGACGCTCGCCGGCTGAGGCGGAAAGACGCTCGGCCCGCCGATGCGTTCCGAGAGCAATCCCGCTGCGGCCAGCGACGAGTCTCGCACCAGTTCAGCCTCCAAACGTACGCGGGGAGCGCGGCTGAGCAGCTTGTTTTCGGGATCCTTGGCGAGCGATTCCGGCGTCACACGCGATGCCTGGCGATAGGTGGCGCTGGTCACAATCAACCGATGAGCGGCCTTGAGCGACCAGCCTCGTCGGACAAATTCGACCGCCAGCCAGTCCAAAAGCTGAGGATGAGTCGGAGGCGAGCCCTGATAACCGAAATCCTCGCTCGTCCGCACGAGGCCGCGCCCAAATAAAGCCTGCCACTGCCGGTTGACGGTGACTCGTCCGACCAATGGATTGCGGGCATCGACCAGCCATCGCGCGAACCCCAACCGATTGCGCGGGAATTCTGCGGGAAGCGAGCCGAACAGCGACGGAATTCCCGCCTCCATCGCCTCCTTCGGTTGCAAAAACTCGCCCCGTTTGTGAACAAAGGTCTGCCGCGGATTGTCCGGCGGTCTTTCGGCAAAGACGAGCGTCGTCGGCAAGGTCGGTTCCTGCGCTCGCTCGGCGGCCAACTCTTTGCGCGGCTTATCGAGCTCCGGCGTGATTGATGCGAAGGAGCGCAGTAAGGTCGCGCGCTGCTCGGGGCTGCGTCGCTCGCGAGGGAGGGCGAGGATCTCGTCGACGTCAGGCGCCATCACGCGGCGATCGATGGATACCGTGCCGTCCGTCGCCGAAATCCGGAACTTGCCCAACCCACAGGCAAAGTAGTATTCGAACAACATCTGCACCGAGAGGCTCTTCGTGTTCTGCAGCGGCCGATCGAAGATGAAGATCGCGGAATGGGATTTACCCTGCCCTTTATTGATCGACCAGGATGTGAGCGGGTTGCCGTCGATGGCCGCGCTCGCGCCTCCCGCGTTGGCCGCGTAGCTCTGTGTCGCGGCCTTGAAGTGAATGGGCGCTCCGTCGGCCTCGGCCGTCCATTCGCTCAGCTCAAAATCCCCGAAAGGGCCTTCATAAAAGACGCGACCCGGACCATGCTCGGGAAGTGATTCATCGGGCAGCACGTCGAGCCGCAGCGCGGTGATTTTTGCCGGAAGCTTGTCGAATTGAACTTCGTAGCGGTCGCTCTTGCTCATGTCTCCGCTGGCCAGGATCGAATCGTCGGGCAGAACCGCCAGATGCGGCAGCGTCGCTTTCGCCCGTGCCGGGTGCAAGACCGTCCAGTGGAGAGAGCGAGCGGATTCAGTTCGTTCCCAATGGTCAAATTCGGCGTCGAACTTGGCACGCCCCTCGCGGCCGCCCGGCGCGAACCGATTGGGCAAGTCGACCTCGGCTGCGGCAAGTTGGCGCTCGATCCGCTGTCGGCGGCTGACGAGCGCGGGAACAGGAATGTCGATCTGTTTCTCGTCCGCGTTGTTCAAGAAGGCCATCATCCGGTAGTAGTCGCGGTGCGGAATCGGATCGAACTTGTGCGTGTGGCACTGAGCACAGCGAACCGTGAGTCCCAACCAGATGGTGCCGGTCGTGCCCACGCGATCGACCGTCGCGTAATAACGAAATTCGAGCGGATCGATCCCCCCTTCTTCATTGAGCATCGTGTTGCGATGAAATCCGGTCGCGATGCGATCGGCAAGCGACGCGTTGGGGAGCATGTCGCCCGCCAGTTGCTTGATCGTGAATTGATCGAACGGCATATCGGCGTTGAGGGCGGCAATCACCCAATCGCGATAGGGCCAGATCGAGCGGGTCCGATCCTTTTCGTAACCGTTGGTGTCGGCGTAGCGGGCCAGGTCGAGCCAACGGCGGGCCCAGCGCTCGCCATAGTGGGGCGAAGCCAGCAGTCGATCGACGAGCCGTTCGTAGGCGTCGGGAGCCGGGTCGTTCACAAACGCATCGGCTTCGGCGGGCGTGGGGGGAAGTCCGGCCAAATCCAGACAGACACGGCGAGCCAGCGTGTAGCGATCGGCTTCCGGCGACGGTCTCAGGCCAACGCCGCTCGACTCGAGTTGCGCCTGCACAAACTCGTCGATTGGGTTTCGCGAACGCTTGCCCTGCACCGATGCCTTCGGAGGCGGCGCTTGCTGGGGCGGAACAAACGCCCAATGCGAACTGTATTCGGCGCCGGCCGCCACCCAGTCGCGCAGAATTCGCCGTTCGCTGTCTGAGAGCGGCTTGTTGGCCGCGGCGGGCGGCATCATCTCGTCGGCATCGTGCGAGAAGATGCGGCGGACCAGCTCGCTCGAATCGGGCTTCCCCGGCACGATCGGCGTCTTGCCGGACTCGGTCCGTGCAGTCGCGGACCCGCGCACGTCCAACCGCAGTTTTGCCTCCCGGGCGGCGTCATCGGGCCCGTGACACTTGAAGCAGTGCTGGCTGAGAATGGGCCGCACTTCGCGCGAGAAATCGGGCGCGGCCACGGCCGATGTCGTGACGGCCGATGAGAGAATGGCGAGAACGGACCAAAGACGAAAACGCGGCAAACGGCACCCCGCAATCGCGGTCTCAAACGCATCAACCACTATTTATTCTACGTCATTTCGCGGCGACCGCGAGCGTGGGGGACATTACGTCGCCCGCCGGAGGTGGAGCCAAGAGCGTTTATTACGATGTGAGTCTAAGAGAGGTTTCGTCCCTGACCTCTGATCCTAGGTTGTCCGTCCGCGACGTCAGTCTTCATCCTCCACCCATAAACAGCCCGATACGGTCGCCCCACGGACCAGCACCCCTGTGTCGAACGTCGCCATCGTTGCCGGAATCCAAGTCCAGGAGTTGAGCCAGCGCCCCGTTCCCCGCTCATAAAAATTGCCATTTGTATAGAAACGGGTCTCACCCGTTCCAAACTGCTCGAGAAATCCGTCGGTCAGCTCGCTTGCCTTTTCGACCGACATGAGTTTCGCATCGTACGCGAGATCTTGGTGTAGAACTAACCGAATCAACCTGCGCGCCTCCGGCTCATCGATTTCTCGGTAAATGCCTGGGTCTGAACCGAGGCCGAATTCGGCCGCAAGTTCACTCACTGACGGAGATTTGTTCGACGACAGGCCGCACCGCACGAGTCCGCAATGCCTCGCATCGATGATCTCTTCAACGACGGTCATGTGTCGAGCCTCTGCGGCACGGGACGAGAAAAACGACGCAGCTCCGTTCTGCGGTCTCGTTTGGGCGTGGATGTGAACGAGGATCGCGGCGCACAGGAGGCGCAACAAAAAGGGGACGCCCGCCTCGTGCGGCGGAGGTTCACGTTGTTGGTCCGCTACTTCCTCATCGCCTGCATCCGTTTTTCCATTTCTTCGGGCGAGACATCTTCGATGTGAGTCGCGATGTACCAGGAATTTCCAAAGGGGTCGATCACTGCCCCCGAGCGGTCGCCGTAGAACATGTCGGTCGGCTCGGTCAGCGCTTTGGCGCCGACAGCGACGGCTCGGCGATGGGTTTCGTCGACGTTGGTCACGTAGTGATAGAGCGTCGCGGTATAGGCCTTCGCCCGTTCGCTGGCTTCGCCGAGCATCACGATCGAGTCGCCAATTCTGACCTCGGCGTGGGCAACCGCGCCATTCGGTCCCGGTATGCGCTCGACGCACTTCCCTGCGAAAGCTTGCTCGAGGAATGCGACCAGCTTGTCGGCTCCAACAACGACCAGATAAGGCGTGACGCTGTGATGTCCTTCGGGAATCGCTTTGACGGCCATGGCAGCCTCCACATTTGTGTCGCGAATTTGGGCGAAATACGTGTCCGATTATATCGGGATCGCCCTTCCCGCGGCCCACGGAAAGGGGAACGACGTGAACCGAAAAGCAGTCCACAAGTCACGCGTGATTTGCTAGCATTCGCCCGGCAGGCAAGCAGCGACCCGCTGCCGGCAGTTGTAGGACGCCGGCGGTGGTCTCGCGGGAAGCGATTGGACGCGACCCGCCGTTTGGCTGTCTACGGCGCGCTCGAAGGACGGGCGCGAACGACCCAGATCGACGCAAGGAAATGGCTTGAGAAAGGAGTAGCGCGAATGAAAGGATTTTCGCCAAAGAGCGGAGCCCTCATGCTGGGAGCGGCGGCCGCGATCGGTGCATTTTTCGGACTCTCGCAGGCGTCGCGAGCGGAACTGCCGCGGCGCGGATACTACCGATTGCAGCGAGAAGCACCCGAGGAGATGCGAATTGCCGTCCTGAAGGTGAATGAAGCTCCCGTCGGGGAATCGAGACGTGAGCGGGGCGTTTTTGCGATCGATGTGGAGGCCAGAGTGCTGCGCGTCAACCGCTCGACGGTGCGCGTGCACGATGGCGAAGTGATTCACATCATCTACCGTCTTCACCGGCGCGATCGGGCCGTGCCAGGTCCCGGCGAGCCGCTACCTCCCGAACGAGGCCAGGAGTGCCCCGCCTGGCTCGCGAAGGTCGAAGGCGAACGCCGCGTGTTCCAGCCGGCCGCCGGAGTGTATTCGTTCGAGCGCGTCGAGCGGAATGAGCGCGTCGAGCGCTAGTCGCCGGTGATCGAACCGGTAAGACGTCAAACAGAAAGACGGCGCGATTTCGTGCCGTCTTTCTTTTTTTACAGGCTGACCCGTCGAGACTTCGTTCAAAAATGCTTGGCAAGCCGGTCGACGATCAGGCGGCCGATGTTGAGCGAAGCGGTGGCGGCCGGCGAAGGCGCATTGAGCACGTTGACGATCCGCTCGTTTTCGACGATCGAGAAATCGTCGACGAGGCTGCCGTCGGGCGCGAGAGCCTGCGCTCGCACGCCGGCCGGCGCGGAATGCAGATGCTCGACGCGGATCTCGGGAACCATTCGCTGCAGCGCTTTCACAAAGGCCCGCTTGCTGATCGATCGCCAAAGTTCGCCCAGCCCCATCCGCCAGTTCCGCAAGGCCAGCCGCAGAAAGCCCGAATAGGTCAACGACTCGGCAAGGTCGCGCAGATTCACATCGGTGAGGTGATATCCCTCCCGCGCGAAGGCCAGCACGGCGTTTGGACCGCACTCAACACCGCCCAGGGCCATTCGCGTGAAGTGCACGCCGAGAAAGGGAAAATCGGGGTTGGGGACCGGATAGATCAGGTTCCGACATACGTGCTCGGCGGCCGGCACAAGCTCGTAATATTCCCCGCGAAACGGGACGATTTTCGCCGGCGGCGTGAGGCCACCCAGAGCCGTCACCCGATCGGCAAACAGTCCGGTGCAATTGACGACGAGTTTGGCGGTGACCTCGCCCGCAGTGCTCGCGAGCCGCGTGCGATCCCCGTCGGCGTGGATCCCCGTGACGCGGGCATTGGTCAGAATCGTTCCGCCGGACTGCTTGATGTGGGCCGCCAGCTTCGCACTGACTCCCTTGTAATCGACGATGCCGGCGTCGGGGACATGGATTGCGCGGGTGCCGGCCGCGTGCGGCTCCAGCTCGTGCAGTCGCTCGGCGCCGATCACTTCGCACGTCACACCGTTGGCCCGGCCGCGCTCGTAGATGCGTTCGAGCGCCGGCAGCTCACTCTCGTCGACCGCGACGATCACCTTGCCGCAGATCTCGTGGGCGATGCCTTCCTGCTGGCAGAACTCGATCAGGGCCTTTCGCCCCTCCCGGCAGTTGACGGCTTTGAGCGAGCCGGGCTTGTAGTAAATGCCCGAGTGAATGACGCCCGAGTTGCGGCCCGTCTGGTGCTCAGCCACGCCCGCTTCTTTTTCAAGCAGGACGATCTTCTTGCCAGGGTGGAGACGTGCGAGCTGATAGCCGGTCGCCAGCCCGACGATGCCGCCACCGATGATCGCGACGTCGGCCTCGGTGCTCACGGTCGCGGCTCAGATCGCTTCGCGCGATAGATGTGCGTCGCCTGGCCGAAGGCCGTTTCGGCCGCTTCCATGATGGTTTCGCTCAACGTCGGATGGGCGTGAATCGTCTCGGCCACGTCCCGGGCGACACACGCCGTCTCGACGGCCAGCGTCCCCTCGGCAATCAGCTCACCGGCCCCGGGCCCGACGATGCCGACGCCGAGCACGCGCTGGGTCTGGGGATCGATCAAGAGTTTCGTCAGCCCTTCGGTGCGCGAAATCGTGACGGCTCGTCCCGAGGCGCCCCACGGGAAGCGGGCCACCTGCACCTCGCGGTTTGTGTTTTTCGCCTCGGTTTCGGTCAAGCCGCACCAGGCTACTTCGGGATCGGTGAAGACCACGGCGGGTATGGCCAGGTTGTCGAACGCGGCCGGCTCCCCGTGGAGCGCTTCGATCGCCACGTGCGCCTCGCGGGTGGCCTTGTGTGCAAGCATTGGTTCGCCGGACACGTCGCCGATGGCGAGAATGTTGGGATCGGCCGTACGGCGCTGCGGATCGACCTTGATAAAGCCTTTCTCGTCAACTTGCGCGCGGGTATTCTCGAGACCCAGGTCGCGGCTGTTCGGCCGGCGGCCTACCGAGACCAGCACGCGGTCGAAGGTCTGCTTGGGCTCGGCCCCTTCACCCTCGAGCTCGGCGACGATCCCCTCTTTCGTCGCGGTCAACTTGACCACCTTTGTATTGAGCAAGATGGACGCGAAGAGCTTGTCGAGCCGCGCCTTGAGCGGCCGCACGAGATCGCGGTCGGCACCGGGCAAGAGGCCGGCGGTCATTTCCACCACGGTCACGTGTGAGCCGAGGGCCGCGTAGACTGATCCCATTTCGAGACCGATATAACCGCCGCCGACTACGAGCAATTTTTCTGGAACATCCGGCAGGTCAAGGGCGGCTGTCGAGTCCATCACGCGCGGATCTTTGATTGCGAAGATCGGCGGAATGATCGGGGACGAGCCGGTCGCCACGATCGCCTTGCCGAAACCGAGCTTTTGCGTCGAGCCGTCGGGTTTTTTGAGTTCGAGCGTGGTGGAGTCGAGGAATCGGGCCCGCGCGTGCACGAGTTTCACGCCGCGGGCCTTGCAGAGTTCGCCGACACCCCCCGTGAGCTTCTTGACCACCGATTCTTTGAACGAGCGAAGCTTATCGAGATCGATCTTGGGCTTGGCGAAGGTGACGCCCCATTGCGTCGCGTCGTGGGCTTCGCCCAACAGCTGTGCGACGTGCAGCAGGGCCTTCGATGGAATGCAGCCGCGGTGCAGGCAGACGCCGCCCGGAATGGCTTCGTCATTGACGATCGCGACGTCCATGCCCCGGTCCGCCGCGTCGAACGCGGCCGGATAGCCACCCGGCCCGCCGCCGATGACCACGAGCTCAACGCGTCCGCCGATCTCTCCCTTTTCCCCCTGGCCGGGCATGTTTTAGTCCAAAGTCCAAGGTCCAAAGTCCAAGGTCAAAACCCTTCGCCTACGTCTCTTGTCTTCTCGACTTTGGACTTTGCACCTTGGACTTAGGACTAATCAGAGTTCGATGAGCAGTTTGAACGGGTCGGACAGAATTCCGGCCAGCTTGACGATAAAGCGTGCCGCGTCGGCCCCGTTAATGATCCGGTGGTCGTAGGAGAGCGACAAGGGGAGCATGAGCCGCTCGACCACCTTGCCGTCGACGAGCTTGAGCTGCTTTTGCGTTCGCGACATGCCGAGGATCGCCGCCTCGGGATAATTGACGATCGGCGTGAAGGCCGTCCCGCCGATGCCACCGAGGTTTGTGATCGTGAACGTTCCCCCCTGCATGTCGGCCAGGTCGAGCCGCCGCTCCCGCGCCTTGGCGGCAAGGGCCCCGAGTTCCTGGGCAATCATCAGGACTGTCTTGCGATCGGCGTCGGGGATGACGGGCACCAAGAGGCCGAAATCGGTATCGACGGCCACGCCGATGTGGAAGTAGTGCTTCACGATCAATTCGCCGGCAGCCATGTCAATCGTCGAATTGAAATGCGGGAACGCCTTGAGCGCGCCGACCGCCGCCTTGACCATGATCGACGTCATCGTGACTTTGGGGGCGTTTTGACCGATGTTGCGCACGTAGCTCTGTCGCGCTTCCTCGAGCTCGGTGACGTCGGCCAGCTCGTGCTGCGTGACGTGCGGCACGGTTTGCCAGGCGACCGTCAGATTGGCCGCGCTCACGCGACCCAACTTGTTGATCGGCACGCGTTCGATCGGGCCGAACCGATCGAAGGGAGGCAGAGTGACGCCTCCACCCGGAGGCCCCGCTTGGACCGCGCGACCCGTCGTGAGTGAACGAACGAAGGACTGGACATCGTCGCCGGTCACGCGTCCGCCGGGTCCCGTTCCCGTGACTCGGTGCAGGTCGACGCCCAGCTCGCGCGCCAAACGCCGCGTCGCGGGCCCGGCCGGAACCGGCGCCGAGTCGTGTCCGTTGTCGGAAGCCTCGCCACGTCCGGGTGCAATTTTTGGAGGAGATAGCTCTGGCGCAGCCGCGACTGTCGCGGGAGCAGCGGGCGGCGGCGCAGCGGCGGCTTTCGCCGGCGCAGGCTGCGCCACAGGCTGTTTCGGAGGCGCGGCAGTTGCCGGAGGAGTCGAAGAGCGCGGCGATGGATTTGCGGTCGCGGTCTTCGTCTCGGTTGCCGGAGCTGCAGTCTTCGCAGCCGGCGGAGCGGTCGTTCCGGGTGCACTCGCTGATTGGGCCGCCGACTCGTCGATCGTCAGCAGCGGCTGCCCGATTTTGACGGTCTGCCCCTGCTTCACCAGGATTTTTTCCACGCGGCCAGCCTGCGGCGCGGGAATCTCCGCGACGGCTTTTTCGGTCTCGACCTCGAACACAATCTGCCCCGCCTGGATCACATCCCCTTCGTGGACATGTACGGCGGCAATATCAGCGGCTTCGACGCCTTCGGAGATCAGCGGCAGCTTGAATTCAGTGGTCATAATTTGGGCGCTAGCACGATCTCGGAGCTACGAGCATCGTGCGGGAGGCGGGCAGCCATCCGGCCAGGCGGCCGAAGCAACAACCTCGACTAGGCGGTCGCAGGGTCGACCTTGTTCGGATCGATATCCAAGTCTTTGACCGCTTTGGCGAGCTTCTTCTTATCAAACTGCCCGTTCTCGGACAACGCGCACAGCGCCGCGTAGACGGTGTGCTCGGCGTCGATTTCAAAGTGTCGCCGCAGGGCGGACCGCGTATCACTGCGGCCAAAGCCGTCCGTTCCCAGTGTAACGTACGGCCCCGGCACCCAAGGGCGAATCTGGTCGGCGACAAGTCGCACGTTGTCGCTCACCGCGATGAACGGCCCCGACACTCCCTTCAAAACCTGCTGCAAGTAGGATTGTCGCGGTTCTTCTTTGGCGTGCAGCCGGTTCCAGCGTTCACAGGCACGGCTGTCGCGGAACAATTCGCTGTAGCTGGTGACGCTCCAAACGTCGCTGCCGACGCCGAACTGTTCGGCCAAAATCGATTGAGCGCGGCGGGCCTCGTTCAAGAGGGGGCCGCTGCCAAAGATTTGCGGGCGTGCCCCATTGCTTTTGGAATTCTTCGGCGTGCTCGACACCTTGTAAATGCCCCTGAGGATGCCTTCCTCGCAGCCTGCGGGCATCTCGGGCATCGCGTAGTTCTCGTTGTAAACGCCGATGTAGTAGAAGCCATCTTCGTTTTCCTGGCACATCCGCCGCAGGCCGTCTTGAATGATGACGGTGAGTTCGTAGGCGTAGGCCGGATCGTAGGCGTGAACCGTCGGCACCGTCGTCGCAATCAGCTGGCTGTGGCCGTCCTGGTGCTGCAGCCCTTCGCCGTTGAGCGTCGTGCGGCCCGAGGTTCCGCCGATCAGAAATCCGCGGGTTCGCGCGTCGGCGGCGACCCAAATCAGGTCTCCCACCCGCTGGAAGCCGAACATCGAATAGTAAATGTAGAACGGGATCATATAGGTCCCGAGCGTGGAATACGCGGTGCCCGCCGCGATGAACGACGAAGTGGCCCCTGCCTCGTTGATTCCTTCCTCGAGAATCTGGCCGTTTTTGGCTTCCTTGTAGTACATGATCGTGCCGGCATCGACCGGATCGTAAACCTGCCCTTTGCTCGAATAGATGCCGCACTGAGCGAAGAGACCCTCGATGCCGAAAGTTCGCGCCTCGTCGGGAATGATGGGGACGACCCGCCGGCCGATGTTTTTGTCCTTGAGCAAATGGCTCAAGAGCGCACCGAAGGCCATCGTGGTCGAAGCTTCGCGTCCGCCGCTCCCCTTGAGCGTTTTCTCGAAGGCCGACAGGGGAGGCGTTTCGAGCCGCTCGAGCGCGCCATGCCGCACGGGGAGCGATCCGCCGAGCGCCTTGCGCCGCTCAGTCAGATACTGAAACTCTTCGCTGTCTTCGGGGAAGCGATAGAACGGCGCGTCCTTGAGCTCGTCGTCGCCGATCGGAATCGCGAACCGGCTGCGGAAGGCGCGCATTTCTTCGCTGTCGAGCTTCTTTTCCTGATGCGTCGTGTTGCGCCCCTCGCCCGCCTCGCCCAGGCCGTACCCCTTGATCGTTTTGGCGAGAATGACGGTCGGCGAACCCTCGTGATGAACGGCCGCGTGATACGCAGCGAAGACTTTGCGCGGATCGTGTCCGCCGCGGCGCATCTTTTGGAGCTGGTCATCCGAGAGACTCTCGGCCATCGCGAGCAATTCGGGCGAGACACCGAAGAAGTGCTCGCGGATGTACGCGCCCGATTCGACGCTGTATTTCTGGTACTGCCCGTCGACGACTTCGCCCATCCGTTTGACGAGGCGGCCGTCGGTGTCGGCGGCGAGTAGTGGATCCCAGTCGGTGCCCCAGATCACTTTGAGGCAGTTCCAGCCCGCTCCGCGGAAGGCCGCCTCGAGCTCTTGGATGATCTTGCCGTTGCCCCGCACCGGGCCATCGAGCCGCTGCAAATTGCAATTCACGACGAAGATCAGGTTGTCGAGCGATTCGCGCGACGCGAGGGTCAGAGCGCCGAGCGTCTCCGGCTCATCGACCTCGCCGTCGCCGACGAAGCACCAGACGCGCGACTGGCTCGTGTCGACGATGCCCCGGTCGCGCAGGTACCGCAGGAAGCGGGCCTGGTAAATCGCCGTGATCGGCCCCAAGCCCATCGAAACCGTCGGGAACTGCCAGAAGTTGGGCATCAGCCAGGGATGAGGGTAGGACGAAAGGCCTTTGCCGGGCCGAAGAGTCTCACGACGGAAGGCTTCGAGATCTTGTTCCGTCAGCCGGCCCTCGACGAACGCCCGCCCGTACATGCCGGGCGAGGCGTGACCTTGGAAATAGATGAAGTCGCCGGGGCGATCGGCCGTGGGCGCGTGGAAAAAGTGATTCATCCCGACTTCGTACAGCGTGGCCGAAGAGGCGAACGTCGAAATGTGCCCGCCAACGCCCGGGTATTTTGTATTCGCCCGTGACACCATGGCCATCGCGTTCCAGCGGATGATGCTCTTGATCCGCCGCTCGATTTCGATGTTGCCGGGATACCGCGGCTGCTGGTCGGCCGGGATCGTATTGACGTAAGGCGTATTTGCAGTGAAAGGGAGCGTCACGCCGCGCAGATAGGCCCGTTCCTGCAGGTTGACGAGCAGCTCTTGGAGCCGCTGCGGCCCATAGCGCACGAGCACATCGTCCAGGGACTCGAACCATTCATCGAGTTCCTCCGGCGCGATCCCAGAAACATCGTTGGGGACCAGACTGCGGCCCACCATTCGCAATACGTTTGTCGTCGCCATCGCCTTCGTTTCCGAGGAGCCGCTTGGAATCAATCCGTTTGCAAAGCCAAACTGCGCCGCGCGTCCTTCCGGAACGCCTCGCCCTCCTGGACGAATCCTCTACGCGTTCCGGACCTTATCGAAAAACCGTCCTGCGTGGCAAGCGGGACCTTGTACACACCCATGTGCCGCCAAATGGCGTTCGTTGGGCCTTGCCCTAATCGCGGCAACTGACGCGGAGCGAGGCACTCGTCCGCGCGGCGAGCCCGCCTCTAAAGCTTATGCTCTGAACCGGTTAACCGATTGCGGAGGATCCAATTATAACGAGACTGTCAAAATCGGACCTTTGCCCGGGCCGATTCTTTCCCAAATTCCCCCGGCATGGTGACCCAAGCTCAATTCGGATCCGAGTGACGAACAAATCGAATCCGCTCGCTTTGCCCGGTGTCGCGAGGCGGCGCTCTGCAATCGAGCGAAGACCGCGCGCTCTTGGCGTGAGAATTGAATCCGAGTTTTGCGATACGTGCCGCAGCCAACTCCTTCCGCCCCCTTGAAGGGCACCGCTATAATGGCGACTGCTCGCACGATCTCGTGACCATGCGGATGAGCAATGAGCGTCGGATTCGTCAGGCCCAACAGTTCTCGATTGATGCTCCACGTCTATGGACGTTCGGTGCATCCGGAGTTGTTCCGCATCTTTGCCGAGACCGACATTACGCAGGAGGGCTATTCGGCCACGCTGCGAATTTGCGACACGGGCCACAGCATCGACTTCCGCTACAACGGGCACACCGTGACCGAGTTGACCGCCAGCCGCGATCAGCTCTTGCCACAAAAAAAACGGTTGCTCGAAAAATCTCTGCGCGGCTGCCGTGACGAATCGGTGCGCTTCGACGGCGGATTGCGGTACAGCCTGAGCTACCACATGGAGCGCCTGGAACCAACAGTGTTCCTCAACTTCCACGAAGAGTTGTCGGCTGACTGCAAGCGGGCGGCCGTGGCCTACCGCTTCCCGTCGGAGAACCGGATCTCGCCGGAACCGCTGAGTCTGCTGCGGACCGACTCGGGAACGCGGAGCTTGCTGATTCATGCGTTCCACACTTTCCCCGAGAGCTGTAGCGTGCTGAAAACGCAATCGCTCTTCGAGCTTTAGCTCGTCGCTCGATTCGTAAGGTGTACAAGGCTGGGTTCGCGGTCGCTGGCCCACCAGATTGGTGTGCGACGACTCGGCACGCGCTTGAATCCAACGCTTGGGCCGGTGCCCGCCCACAGCGGTTTGGTCCCACCTTACGTTGCGCGGACAACAATTGGCCGGAGATGGGTTACTTCTGGCGCGTTCTTTGCAAAACCTTCTCTACAGTGAGCGGGGGTTCTTGCGAAACCCAAGAAATCCAAACTGTCGAGAGTCTGTTTTGGAAATAATGTCCGGTGCGGACGGCGGTCTTGTGACCGGCACGACATCGCGCCGGACGTACAATACTTTTGGGCTCCTCGTAAGCGGGGCGGAGCGGTTCGAAGTTGATTGGGCCGCAGCCCTCCAAGAAGAAGGGGGACTGAAAATGTTCTCGAAGCGAATTCTGATGGCGGTGGCAGCCTTGCTGACTGCGGGAAGTTTCTTACTCAGCGACGTCGGGTCTAGTGTCGCAATGGCGCGCGACGGACGCGGTGGCTGGCGCGGTGGTCGTGGCGGCTGGGGCGGACGTGGTTGGAATGGCGGCTGGCGGGGTGGACGCGGATGGGGCTGGGGCGGCGTCGGCGTGGGCGTCTATCCGTATGGGGGCTACGGTTATCCCTACTACGGCTATGGCTACGGATACCCCGCGTACTACGGCACCTACAGCTACCCGTACTACGGCAATTACGGCTACAGCTATCCGTATTACGGTGGCTACACGACCGGTTACTCGCCTTACTACGGCACGTACGGTTACTGATTCGATCGAGAATCAGGACTCAGTTTGGCCCGCGCGCCGCTGGCGAGTGTAAACTTGCTTTCGGAGCACGGGCCAGAATTTTCTGGGAGACAAAGACAGACGGTCTGCGACGCGCGGCTGATCGAGCGACAAACAATCTGGACCGCGAGTCGCGGCCGCGCCAACTCCTTGACCATCAAGTGATTACAGGCTTATGATTTAAAGTGTGAGGACGAGCGGGGCAGCCCGTCCAAAGGCGTTTTTCTGAAGGGGCGGAACAATGAAAGTTCGCAAAGGCTTGTTGAGGCTGGCGGCCATCGTGATGGCCTGCGGCCTGCTGTTGAGCGAGGCCGGTGCGGGTACCGCGCTGGCGCGCGGCGGCGGCGGTGGTGGTGGTCGCGGCGGTGGTGGTGGTGGTCGTGGGGGCGGCGGCGGGTTCCGCAGCGCAGGCGTCGCTCGCGGAGGCTTCGCACGGGGCGGCGCGGGATTTCGCGGCGGTCGATCCTTCGCCATGAATCGTGGCGGCTTCAATCGCGGCGGCTTCAATCGTGGTGGCTTCAATCGCGGCTTCGGCTTTAATCGCGGATGGGGCGGACGTGGTTGGGGCGGACGTGGTTGGGGCGGACGTGGTTGGGGCTGGGGTGGTGGTTGGGGCTGGGGCGGATGGGGTTACCCGTGGTGGGGAGCCTACGCTTTCGGGTATCCGTACTATTGGGGTTATCCGTACGACTCCGGCTACGGTTACGGATATCCGTCCTACGGCTACTACGGCTACGACGACACCGGCTACGACGGCTCCTACGCCGACACGACGCCGTATTACGGTGGCTACGGCGGATACGGACCGGGTGCCAATTACCCTGGTTATTACGCTGGCAACTCGAGCGGTTACTCGTACGCAGCGCCCAGTTACTATGGGGCGCCGCCCGCGACCAATTACTCGACTGGCTACAGCTATCCGACGGGTTACTGATCTCGAATCAGTACGCCTGATGACCTGACACTTAACTGGCCCGCTCAATCGCAGGAGGGCAACCTCTTCGATTGTGTCGGGCCGCAGGTCTTTTTTGGGCGCACCTTTTCAGCTGGCCAGCATCAGGCCGACGATTAAATCGTAGGCGGCGTGCGCGCCGACCGTGATCCCGAAGCCGCGAAGCATGAATAAGAGCGCGAAAAACAGCGCCGCGAATGTTCGAAAGCCAAAGGTGAAGAGACGGAACGATTCTCCCGCCGGTCCAACGTAATGGGCCAACGAAAACGCGAGGCTCGTCGCGAGTGCCGCCAGGAAGGCCGCGAGTGCCGGACGCACTCCGCTCGTGCGGAAGAGCCCGTGACACATCGGCAATAAGCACAGGCGGAAGACGACTTCTTCGTAGATTCCGGCGCCAAGAAAGATCACGGCCATTGCCGCGACGCGTTCCGTCGGGATCGCCGTTGTTGTCCCGGCCAAATGCCAGTTCTTGACGCCGTAGCTTTGCAGTTGGGCCAGCACCACGAGCACGCAAGCAAATAGCAAACTCTCGCAAAGCATTCCGCCCAGCGTTCCCAGCGAGATTCGCCACGGATCGTGCTGGGCAATGTGCCAGACCAGCAGGCCCACGACGATCATCGTCGGCACAAGCCAGGGGCGATTGAGACCGAGGTATTCGAGGCCGCCGCGCAACCACGCATCGGCGCCGCTACGAAAGGCATCGGAGTCACGACCGCCCAACCAGATCACCCCCGCCTCATAAGCGGCCAACAGCGGGATGACAAAGATCAGGCAATTGAGCGGTTTTCGAGTCCCGCTCCAATAGCCGTTTCCTCCCGACTGCTGTGGGCTACCTTGCGGCGGCGCGGGCATGATGGATTTCTCGCGACCGTGGTGCCAGTGCAAGATCGGCCAACTCGTGGTTGGCCAGCTCAAGATCGGCCGGTCGGACGTTGGGCTGTGGCCAGTGTTCCTCGGCCGAATCGAGACGCCGCTCTAATCCTTCGCGATTCTCGAAGGCCGAGATGCGGCGGCCCGCTTCGCGGAGCGAATCGCTCTGTGCGCGGAATCCCAACAGAGCCAAGAGATCGGCGGCGAGCCGCCGGTCCCAATCGCCGCGCAACGCTTCTCTCGACAGACGCTCCGCGGAGTGAGCCAGTCGTACGGCGTGCGGCAGGGCCTCATCAGTTGCCGGCTCGCGTTCTTCGATGAGCTCCAGCCACCGAGCAATCAGGGAGAGCAATCGCGAGGCACAATTCTGGGTACGGACGTAAAGATCGGGCGCGGTGCGCGGCTCGTTCAGGCGTCGGTGATGTTGAGCCAGAAGCGACGGCAATTCCGTCGAGTATTCCACCAGGCCGCCAACCAGTCCGGCGCCGATTGACGGGTGCAGAGCACGCAACTGCTGCGCGGGCCGAGCGGCTTTCGATGCCGTCTGCGTTCCGCCCAGCAACAGTCCGCAATCCTGGCACAACGCCGCCACGGTTAGTAATTCGGGATCAAAGTGGGTCGTTGCGCGATGGGCCGCCATTTTCGCGACGATTTGAGCCGCCTCGATCCCACGAGCCACAATCTCCGCGTGTCGAGCGTGGCCGATTTCTGCGAGATAGGACCGGAGGTCCAGCCCGGGCAAAGGGAAGGCCGCGTCCGGATCAGACGATGCGGAAGAGGCACACATCACGTCACGCGCCAGCCTCGTCCAATCAGAGGACGAAACGCGCGGGCGAGATTCGAGCTGCTCGAGCAGGGCCCTGAGCCAGGTGATTTGCGGTTCGGCCCGGTCGAGCACGTGCAGGTGCCGCGCGATCAGACCAAGGTGACGATCGTTCCAGGCAAGGGCTTCTTCGACGACTTCCGGAGTGACCGTTGGAAGTGATGGCGCCGTCGTGGCGTCGTTGGGCGGCCGCACCGCCCGATAGATCAGTTGGGAAACCGCCGCCGCCGCGCGGGCCAACAGCAGCAACGAGCGACAGCTTGAGAGCTTCAGCCGCGGATCGACGAACTGAATCCTCGCGCGCTGCAACTGCTCGTTATAGCGCTGTTGCAAGAGCGGGAGGCGGAGAGCCATCCGCGACGCGTCGTCCGACGAGAGAGGAACCCGCGAGGTGAGTTGCGATTGCAGTTCGGCCAGTGAGATCTCTGCGATCGGTCGACTGTCCGGCAATGAGGAGCCGCCCACGCCGATCCCCTGCGAGATTCGTCTGACTACGACTGGTGCGATGACCTCGCGCCATCGGGGCGTCGCCCGCGCGCACCCTCGGTGATCGATCCTTCGTGCGCTTATCGGCCGAAGGGCGGCCAGAGATTTAGGCCGAAATGGTGCTCGACTTCAATTAGCGAGAAGTCGTGGCCGATTGAGGAATCTAGGCCGCGGCGGCGGAATCGGGCGGTCGCACCACGCGCAGGCGATCGGCCAGGGGCAGCTCGTCGAGGCTTCCCAGCCCGAAGACTTCCAGGAACTGCCGCGTCGTTTCGTAGAGATAAGGACGTCCCAGAGAATTGTCTTCACCGGCGATCCGCACCAGGCCGCGCTCGAGCAAATGTTTGAGCATTTCGGCACACTGCACGCCGCGCACGGCTTCGATCTCGGCGCGCGTAATCGGCTGGCGATAAGCGACGACGGTCAGAGTCTCGAGGGCCGGCGGCGAGAGCTTCATGTCTCCCTGGCGATGGTGAACTCGTCCCAGCCAGTGTGCGTAGACCGGTCGGGTCAGCAGCAGGTAGCCGTTCGCCGCCCGCTCGATCCGATAAGCCGATCGATCGCGGTCGTAGGCGGCATTGAGCTGTTCGACGATTTGCGCCGCTTGAGCAGAGTCGGCGAGCATCGCCAATTGCGCCAACCGTCGGGCGGAAAGGGCCGTGTCGCTGACGAACAGCAGTGCTTCGACGCGTGCCGCTTTGCGTCCCCGAACGCCTTTCTCGTCGACTTCGTAGGACCGATCGTGTGCTCTAGCGGCGCTTCGGGCTCCGAAACGGAAGAACTGCCGCGCACGTTCGTCGCCGGGTTGCGTCGCGTGCCACTCGCGGCTTGCCCGCCAGTGAGCGTTTGAGCAACCTGACAAGACACCACAGGCAGCAATCTGCCAGGGCTCCCCGAAAGAATTGCGGATCGTTCGGTCCATTCTCATGCGAGCACGAGTGGGCTAGAACGCCCGATTCGTGATCTCGACCTCAGACGAGTCGGCGACGCGCGACGGGGCGTTGGCGTCGCTCGCGGAATCTCGAGCCGCCTGACGGCGGTCCGCGTGGCGAGCCCGCCAATCGTCGAGCTGCCGCAGCACCTGGTTCACCGCGTCCAGCGGATCGGGGGCCTCCGCCTCGAAGCGGTGGATGACTTGCGGGTTGCTGCGTGCGGCGAAGCGACAGCTGAAGTTGAACTCGCCTTCGCGTTCGCCGGGCTGCAGTTGATAGTCCCGAATGCCGAGCGCATTGAGCCGCCCCACGGCCCGCTTCCAGGCTGACGCGTGATCGCTCGAAGTCCGTGACTCCGAGGAGGTGCGTCGCTGCGCGGGACCATCGGTCGGCGGAGTTGCCGCGGCCGCGTCGGAATCGTTTGTGACGACGGCTTCCGCCTCGGGCAGGGTGCGCCGAGCGACGGGAGCTTTGGTGGGTGTCTCGCTGCTCGGCTGCTCGAGCGGATGGTCTTCCGACGACCCGCTGACTGTCGGTCGATCCGAGGGACTGGAAGGCGCGCGGTCCTCGTCCGCGTGGTCACTGGAAAAGAGGGCCTTTTGGGGCAGTCCGTTCCCTTCGTTGAGCCAGCGCTGGGTCCGCTTCGGCGACGATCCGCTCGAAGTGGCCGCGGTGGCCCGACGCGTCAAACCGTCAGAGTCACGGCTGAATTCGGCGAAGGGATCGGGTCCCCGGGCGCCATTGCGGCTTTCGGGGTAGTGCGCGGGAGCCTCGCTTCGCGGATCGGTGACTTGCACCGGCCCCGCCAGTTCAGCGTTCCCCGCCGTTTGGGCCGCCTTGTCTTGGACGAACTTCAAGTCGTCGACGGGGCCATTCGACGTGTTCGGCGAGATTTGCGGCATCCCGAGGACGGCCAGCAGCGGTACTGCGACCAGCGGGACGAAGATCAGACACGTGGCAATCGATCCGCTCATGGACGAGCGCATACGCGGGGTACCTCCATGCACGACCGCGACGGAACGTCGGCTCCGAGCGCGAGCGACTCCGGCCAATCCACGACCGGGCTGCGTCGGAAAACGGGCGTCCGCT
>DASZIA010000025.1:0-3036 GCA_035949535.1 Planctomycetaceae bacterium
AATCCCCGAGAGAGACTGAACATCGGTCGTTGCTCCTAATGAATGATGCGAAATCGCGCCCGCGGGAATGAGCGTGCCGACCTTTGCGGAAAGGAGGAAAGCGGCCGCCGATGCGAAGGCGCATCGCCCAATCCGGCGACTTTCCTCTTGGCTTTATCGGAAGATTCGACACAGGCCCTTCAACAGAAAAAGCCGTTTAACGCGGAATGACCGGAATAAGGTCCCTTGGGGCTGTCCGGAATTGAACGCAATCGTCCGAATTCGGACGATTTGGAGAAAGAAGGTCGAACGACCCGAAGAAGCGTGGTCCGGCACCGAATGCAATGCGTGCCCCGCGCTAGGCAGACGCCGCACTCTGGGGCGAACTTTGGACGTTGGAGGGCGAAGTGCCCGCCATCAGCGGCAATTCGACGCTTAGGACGGTCCCTCGACCAAGCTCGCTCTCCAGCCAAATCTCACCGCCGTGAGCCGCGACGGCCGATTTGGCAATCGCCAGTCCGAGACCGACTCCATTGCGCGCCGCGTTCGGCTGAGGTTCGGCCCGGTAGAACCGCTTGAACACCTGGCCCAGATGCTCAGGGGAAATTCCCACGCCGGTGTCCTCGACCTCGACCCGCACGCGGGGTCCGGCCCGAAGGGCTCGAACTGTAATGCGTCCGCCTTGGGGCGTGTATTTGATCGCATTGTCGAGTGCATTGAAGAAAACCTGGCTCAGGCGCACGTCGTCCCCGCAGACCGAGCAGGCCTCGATCGGCTCGATTGAGAGCGTCAGCCGCGACTCCTTAGCTGGAATTTCAAATCGATCGACGACGTCCTTGAGCAGAGCGTCCAGGCGAACCTCCTCACGCTCGATCTGCGTCATCCCGGCATCCTGGCGGCTCAAGAACAGCAGTTGGTCGGCAAGTTTCGCGAGACGGTTCGACTCGTCAACAGCCGCCTCGAGCGCGCGGCGATAGTCTTCGGCCGACCGCGGCGAACGCAGCGCGACCTCGATCCCCGAACGGAGCACAGCCAGCGGAGTCCGCAGTTCGTGGGCAGCGTCGGCGGTGAAGCGGCGTGTTTCCTCGATTGCCTTTTGCAGCCGGTCGATTAATGAGTTAATGGTTTGCGACAAGCGCCCCAATTCATCTGTTGGGTTCACCGCTTCCACGCGCTGCTGCAGGTCGGTGGCGGTGATTCGATTTGCCACGTCAACGATGCGATCAATCGGCGAGAGGGCCCGGCGTGCCAGCGTGTATCCCCCCAAGAGTGCCAGCACCAATGCCACGGGAATGGAGGCAACCAGGACGGTTGTTACGAGCGACAGCTGGCGGTTGAACAACTCGAGCGATTTGGCTGCTCCGACGACGTACGGACCGCCGGGTCCTTCGACGTTCGTCGAGACCACGCGACTCGGGCCGACGCCCTGCACCTCCCGACTGTTAAACTCCAAACCGCCATCTTGCAGACTGCCGATCTTGGAAGTTGCCTCGGGCGCGAGCACTCGCTGACCTTCAATCGCCTTGCTTTGAAAGAGCGCCTCGCCTGTTGGCCGAGTGACCTCGAAGTAATAGTCGCCGTGCTCGGCGAATCCACGATGCAGGCGCGCGAACATCTCGCGCGTTTTTTTCGCCGAACCGATTTCTCCACTGATTTCCCGCAGCTCCTCTTCCAATTCGGCATCGACGGATGCCAAGAGCTGGTGCCGCATCACCAACAACAACAGCAGGCTGAACGCAACCAAGACAGTCGCCAGCGTCGCGCCGAACCACAGAGTGAACCGCCAGCGAATCGGCAACCGAGTCATGGCGAGTTCCCCAACTGGTAACCCTGACCGCGCACCGTGTGCAGTATGGGTGGCAAGTCCGGACGCTCGATCTTGCGTCGAAGCTGCGCCACATGGACTTCGATGACGTTCGTCCAAGTGGCCGTCGGCTCCTTCCAGACGTCGCGGGCAATCATTTCGCGGGTCACCACCGAATGGGCATTCTGCATCAAATAGGTCAGAAGTTCGAATTGCCGGTTGGAAAGTTCAAGTGTACGCCCCTCCCGGACGGCCACGCGCCTGAGAAGATCGACTTCAAGCCCTTCCACATTTAACACCGATTGCTGCTCCAGGGAGCCGCGGCGCAACAAAGCACGCAAACGGGCGAGCAATTCGTTGAACGAGAAAGGTTTGACGAGGTAATCATCGGCCCCCGCATCGAGCCCTTTGACCCGGTCGTCGATCGTGTCGCGGGCCGTGAGCACCAAGACGGGCCGACGAACGCCCTGCCCGCGAAACTCTCGCAGCAGGTCGATGCCGTTCCCGTCGGGCAGCACCAAATCGAGCACGATCAGATCGGGCTGGTGGGCAAGTGCTTCGCGAGCTTCGCCGATGGACGACGCAGGGATGACCTCGTAGCCTTCTTCTTTCAGGCCGCGTTCGAGGTTGTGCAGCAAAGACCGCTGATCTTCGACGACGAGGACTCGAGTCATAGTGTTGATTCGGAATTCCGCGCGCTCGGACCGACTGTTCGTGAACCTGAAATAGGTTCCCGTGCCTGCTATGAGGTCGCGCGGTCGCGCTTCGGTGGCGCGCGTGATAGCAAGTCTTCGGCGGTTCGGCCTTCTGGACGGCTTGAAAGTCACACGATTGATCGACTCAGTTCATTGTCCGGTCCGGCGCCCAGCGCACAGCAGGGATTCCAGCCGCCTAAAAATGAATTCATGATCGCGCGGGCCGGATCGGGACGGCGTTCGGCTTTGGGCGACGCGGCCCGAGGTTGCTTGTTGGCGCCATGCAGGTTCACTACCCCGAACAATCGATCCGCGCAGCGGCACCAATTGGCGGCAAACTTTCGCTTGTGTGCGTGCGCCGTGGGAACCGCAAGGCGATTAGCTGATTCGGGCCCTCTCGCTTGAGAACCTGTGATCACCCGGTGAGCCACGTGGTAAGTTTGCTCGTCCGCCGGTGATTGTGAGTGAAGTGGTTCGATGCGGGGACCGCCTCACGAGTTCGGAGCCGACGGCGCCAGTTGCGGAGGCCAGCCTTGTACGATCCGCCGTGTTGGACTG
>DASZIA010000026.1:0-16518 GCA_035949535.1 Planctomycetaceae bacterium
GGGCGTCGGGCTTTTGGCGAAAATCGCATCTCCGGGCCGGAAACAGCAGCGCTCATGACAAAGTTCGCTAAGTGCCTCGTAGTCTTTGCGGTCGGCGCTTCATTCGCCTTCCTGGGTTTTGCCTGGGTTTCGATGATGGGGGGGCCGAATTGGGACGCCGAGGCAGCCGCTCTTCCCGGCTACCAGATCTCCAAAGGCGACGACGGCAAGTGGAAAGCCACCGACCGGGCCACGGGTAAGGCCTTAACTGTTAAGTCACCGACCGTTCGCGCCTCTGCCATCCTGGCCGCGCGTGAGGATCTGGAGAGTAGACGAAAGGCCGAAATCGAGAGTCTCGCCGTCCCAACGGCCACATATAAGAAGAACCTCATCGAGGCCAAGAAACTCAATGAGATCGACACCAAGGCGATGCAGGCCCGTGTCAAGCAGCTGAGTACCCAGCTTGAGGACCTCAACACAAAAATTCTGGCGTTGTCGGGCGACGTCGTTAAGCGTTCGCAGGATGCTCAGGCAATTCGCACTGAAGCGACCAAGCGTCGGGAGGACGTTTTTCGACTGACGCGGGAGCTGTCCGAAATCCGCACCGATCACTTTCGATCCGAAGAATTGGAACGCAAACTGCGCGACCAGCTGGTGCGGCTGGATGGTGTGATCGCCAACCTCGAAAATCGCAACAAGCAGCTTCGCGAAGCGATCGGCAACGCGCCGCCGTGAATTTGCGACCGCGGCCGAAGCCGCTATGAGCCAATAACCAACCGATCTTTGCAGCCCCCGGAAATTCAGCAATCGGGCCGAGTTAGGAGCAGGTGATGTCGACTGTCGGAAAGGTGCTCGTTGTCGCGCAGATCGCTTTTAGCATTCTGCTAATGGCCTTTGCGGCCGGCGTCGGATCCGTGCAGACCAACTGGAAGAAGAAAGCCGACGCCGCGGAAAAGTCGCTCGCCACGACGACGAAGCAATTGACTGATGCCAAGTCGCTCAGTCAAAAGGACAAAGATAAAGCGGTCGCGACGGAGAAATCGCTCAAAGACGCGGCCGACCGGGCTCAGGGGACTGCCGACGCGGCAAAAGTCCAAGTCGCTCAGCTGCAACGGCAGCTGACCCAAACGCGGACCGAGCTGGAAAACGTCCGGGCCGAGGACAAGATCGCCGGCGAAGAGGCCCGTGCCCGCCGCGACGAGGCCGTCAGCATGCGGCAAATCAATGCCGAACTGCATAAAACGCGCGACGAGCAGATCACGCTGGCCCATCAATACGCCGACAAGATCGTGAATCTCGAGCAGGAAAAGAAGGCGATGACGGAGAAGCACAACAAGCTGCTCAACGATTACGCGATCCTGCAAAAATTCATCCGCATCAAGGGATTTGATTCCGACCCGAAGGAAGTCGCCGGACTGGCTGAGCCGGCGCCGATCGTTAATGGCATGGTGCTCAGCACCAAGAAAGGTGGCCGAAACGGGTCCGATCTCATCGAAATCAGCCTGGGCAGCGACGCCGGGCTGGCGAAGGGGCACGAACTTTTTGTCTATCGACCCGACGGCAAAGGCAAGTATCTGGGCAAAATCCGCCTCGATTATGTCGATTACAGAACGGCCGTCGGCATTGTGGTTCAATCGACCAAAAACGGGCAAATTCAGGTAGGGGACAATGTCACCACGAAGCTCTAAAAAGAAAGCCCGCGCAGAGGGCCCGCCTCCCACTCTCGATATCTACGTGGGATTGCTGTTGTTCTCGGTCGGCGCGCTGATCGTGGGCATCCTGTTCCTCAAGTTTCAGCTGGACGCCTACCTCTAATCGGAAGACGCGAGGCGGTACACCCGGCGCCCGGCTCGGGACTTCACCCCGCTGCGTGGAGGGTTCGCTTCATTTGCCGTCGAGAGGCAATCGCGCAAACCCGACGTCGTGGAGCCAATCCTCGGCCGGGAAAAGCAGGTTTTGATGCGAGCGCCGATGCTCGGCCTGGCCTGCTCGGTCGCTGTTTCGGTTGTCGTCGCGCGCATGGAGGGCTCCCCACGCTTTTCGCCGCAATGTGCGATTCCTTAGCCGGCGATTGTGCATTCCCGATATCCACCTCGACATCCACCCCGACCGAGGCCGTCAATCGAGTGGGTCGCCAAACGGGCCGCTTGGGTGCCGTATTGCAGGAATTGCCCCTTCGAGATACAAATCCTCCGACTGCAAGACCTTAAAGCCACTTCCGGCCCATTCTGAAACGAACCCGCTTCCCAGCCGACCCGCGCGAGCAGCACGGATGCTGAACCGACTGCGCAACTGGCTTTGCCCCGATCTGGCCATCGACCTGGGCACGGCGAACACCCTCATCGCCGTCCAAGGCCGTGGCGTGATCGTAGACGAACCCTCGGTCGTCGCCCTGCAAAAAGGCAGTCGGCGGGTTCTGGGAAAAGGGACGGCCGTCGGAAAGCTGGCCAAGCAGATGCTCGGCCGCACTCCCGATTCGATCACGGCCGTCCGGCCGCTCAAGGACGGCGTGATCACCGACTTCGAGTTATGCGAAGCCATGCTGAGGTACTTCATCCGCAAAGCTAGCCGGCAGTCGGGGGGCTTGAGGCCGCGCGTCGTGATCGCCGTCCCCGGCGGGATCACACCGGTCGAAAAACGGGCCGTCTTCAACAGCGCCGAGCGCGCCGGGGCCGGGCGCGTCTACCTGCTCGAAGAATCAAAGGCCGCCGGAATTGGCGCCGGCCTTCCAATTTCGGAACCCCTGGCAAGTATGGTCTGCGACATCGGGGGCGGGACGACCGATGTCGCGATTCTCAGCCTGGCCGACGTGGTGGTGAGCCGCTCGATCCGCATTGCCGGCGACGAAATGGACGAGGCGATCGTCGACTACCTCAAGCGCCACTTCTCGCTGAAGATCGGCCTGCAGACTGCCGAGCACGTCAAAATCGAAATCGGCAGCGCATTTCCTGTCGAGCAGGAGTTGTCGAAAGAAGTGAGCGGCCTCGACACGATCAGTGGCGTGCCTCGCAAAGCGGTCGTCACCAGCGAAGAGATTCGTGAATCACTGCGTTCCCCGGTCGATGCGATCCTCAACTGCATCAAGACGGTGATTGAACACTGCAAGCCCGAGCTGGTCGCCGACCTGGCCGACACGGGTCTCGTGCTCACCGGGGGTGGCGCACTGTTGCGCGGGCTTTCGACCTATCTCAACGAGCAGCTCGGAATTCCCGTCCGCGTGGCCGACGATCCGCTCACGACGGTCGCCCGCGGCGCGGCCATTTGCCTCGAGCACCTCGCGCACTGGCAGGACAGCCTCGAGACCTCCGATCGCGATGTTTGAATCCTCCATGCGCCGTCACTCTCGCAACCAATCGACGCTGCTAGCCGCGGCCGCAGTGATCGCCATCGCAGTGACGCTGTTTCTGTCGCCCGCCCGCGTGCAGCGGACTCTGCGAAGCGCCGTACTTGACGTTGTCACGCCGGGCCAGGCTTGGGTGCTCGGTCGCTACGAATCGGGCCGGGACTTGGCGCTCGCACGATATTCGCGGTTGATTTCAGGCGCGCGGCACGACGGAGTGTCGACGACTGCCCCCGAGACCGACTCGCGGCTCACCGCGCTGGAGCAGGCCTGTCGTCATTTGCGGCTGGAAAATGCTCGGTTGCGTGAGGAACTCAGCGTGGCGGAAAAATACGGCGTGTCGCCTGTGCCGGTCCCGGTTCAAAGTTCGCGCGACGTAGCGACCGTGGTGCGGGCCGCCGTCATCAGCCGCGGGGCGCAATCGGTCGCTGCCGAGCAGTTCTTGGGCTCGGGCCGCTCGCAGGGGCTCGCCGAATCCGACGTGGTTCTCGACGAAGCAGCCCCGCACCTCGATCAGGGTTCCGAATCGGGAGTTGAGGCAGAGCTGGACGTGTTGATCGGCCGGTGCGTCGTCGGACGTATTGCATCGGTCGGACGGTGGACTAGTGCGCTCGAGCCGATCACCGATCCGCGATACCGAGGACTCGCGCAGATCATCCGTCCCAGCGATCAAGGGGGCTCGTTCGGCGCCGAGGGCATTCTGGTGGGCCAGGGGTCCGAGTTGCTGAAACTGACCGACGTTCCCACCACGCAGTCGGTGCGCGTGGGAGACGAAGTTTACACGAGCGATCGCGATCGGCGGTTTCCGATTCCGCTTTACTACGGCCGCGTCGTGCGAGTCGAGGAGGCTGGCCGCAACTGGGACATTTCGGTGCGCCCTGCTGTGCGCATCGGCGACTTGAAAACGGTCGCGGTGCTCAAATTCAGTCGGCCCGCGGGAAAGACCTTGGCTGAATAGCGCCGTCGGATTGAAGCGTGAGTTGAGCATGAGAGCATCGTCCCCCATCAGATTTTTTTTGACAGTGACGCTCATGGCGGCGGCCCTGTTGTTGCAACCGGTCGTCGATCGAATGTCCGCCGGCTTTGTAGGCCGCCCCAATCTGCAGCTGGCGACTTTGGCGATTTGTGTTTCATTGTGCCCGGGCCCTCCGGCCGTAATCTGCTGCGGCATCCTCGGGCTGATCCTGGATTGCCTGGCCGGACCGCAATTGGGAGCGCGGGTCGCCGGCTTTTCCTTATTGGCCGCCGTGGGATCGATTGCCCTCGGACGGATTGAGGGCCCGTGGGTGCGGCGCATCGCCAGTTGGGCAGCCCTCTTGTTCATCGCCGAAATGCTCTCACGGATCATCGCTGTGTCGGCGATAGGCGGCACTTTTCGCCCTGCAACGGCCTTCGAAGCAGCCATTGCAGCGCTGGCAACCACTGCCTCCTTGAGCTGTCTGTTTCTGGGGGGTGGATTTCTGTCGCGAGGCCGGCGCTCGACACGATCACTTCGCCCATTCGTGTCGGCGATCGGTCGCGCGGGCGGAGATTGACCGCGATGGACAACCGCGTCACGAACGTTTTTTCCGTCCGGAACAGGGGCGGATCGCACTTCGATGCTGGGCAACCCAGTGATCGCAATGGCAACGGGGCCAGCCGCCTGGTCTGGCTGTTTATCGCCTTCACGGTCCCACTGGCGGCAGTGGCGGCGCGGCTCGTTCAGCTTCAGTGTTTTCTTGCTGACGACTACGTCACCGCGTTCGAGACCACGAATGAGAGT
The DNA here is from genome assembly GCA_035949535.1 of Planctomycetaceae bacterium. GTDB lineage: Bacteria > Planctomycetota > Planctomycetia > Planctomycetales > Planctomycetaceae > DASPSM01. Next base: position 5,082 of record DASZIA010000026.1, read on the forward strand.
CTCGAGGCGATTCCCAGCATCGACGGACGAATCTACGCAGGCGACGGACGCGTGCTCGCTGAAGATGTCGAGCGCTACAACGTCAGCGTGCATTATCGGTGGCTGGAAGATCCGCCGAACGAGCACTGGTTGACCAAACAGGCCCTCTCGGGGTTATCCCGCGCCGAGCGCCGCAATCGGGCGATCGTCGCGGCGCAGAGGCAAAAAATCCTCGCGCGCCGCGATGCGCTGTGGGCCCGCTTGTCCGAGTTGTCGGGTTTGTCGCCCAAATCCTTGTCGCAGAAACGGGGCGCAATCCAGCAGCGGGTGGAGCGGATTGCCGCTCGGCTCGCTGAACGCCAGGCCGCGCGCGAAAACGAAGTTTCCGCTGAACCCGTCGTTCCAGACGCCGACGACGCGGGAATGCAACGGATCTTGAAGCGTTTGACTGCGGCTCTGACTACTCCGCCACGACGTGAGGCAGACGAGCCGATCATCGCCCGCGAGGCACTCGAGTATCATCCCATAATTCAAGACGTGCCTCTGGAGATTCGCGCACAGATCGAGGCACATCCCCGCTGGTTTCCCGGCGTGCGTGTCGGTTGCCTCTCCCGACGGGTCTACTATGACACGGCGTTTGCGCCGCACGTGGTCGGCGCTCGCGTGCCCGCCACGGCTGCCGAGTTGGGCGGCCCAGAGCTCAACTTCCGTCGAGCCGCGGATGGAGAGCCTTCGGGAAGCCCGGCCGATGGAGATCCACTCGATTACCGGCCGGGAGACCGCATCGGACGCACGGGTGTCGAGGCGGCGTATGACTCCCATTTGCGCGGACTTCGCGGCCTGCGGCGGATCACTCGCAACCGGTACGGCGAAATCGTGCGCGAGGAAACGATCCGCTCGCCGCGTCCGGGTGGAAGCGTCGAATTGACTTTGAACACGGCCGTGCAGACGAAGATGGAGCGATTGCTCGACGTAGCGCTGAATGCCCGGCCCGAGAGCGATCCGCAAGCGGCCGACGCGCACGTCCCGACAGGGGGCGCAGTCGTCGCGCTCGACGTTCAAAGCGGCGCCGTGTTCGTGATGGCATCGGCCCCACGGTTCGATTTCGGCTCGACAGGCGTTCCGGATTCGACCACGTGGAAGCGGCTCAATGAGGATCCGCGGCGGCCCCTGTTTCATCGCGCCATCCAAGCGGCCCTTCCGCCCGGGTCTGTTTTCAAGGTGCTCTCGTCCGTCGCGCTGCTTCAAACCGGAAAAGTCGATCCGGATGAGCGCTTCGAGTGCCTCGGTTATCTCGACCAGCCGAATCGCTTCCGCTGCCCGATTTATGTGAATCAGAAAGTCGGTCACGGCCCGGTCGATCTGAGCCAGGCCCTCAGCCGTTCTTGCAACGTTTATTTTTTCCACGCGGCCGACCGCATTGGCCCGCAGCCGATCGTCGATTGGGCGAGACGATTTGGGGTCGGCAGTTCGACCGGCATCGATCTACCGTTCGAAAAGGCAGGCAACCTCCCCGACCCCGACGCGTCAGAGCACCGCGGCGACGCCACTGGGAAATCAATCACAATCCGCTGGCACCGAGGTGACACGCGAACACTCGCCATCGGCCAATCGAGCCTCACGGCGACGCCGCTGCAGATCGCCCGACTGATGGCGGCGATCGCCAATGGCGGCGACCTGGTGACGCCGTTTGTGGCTCGCAAATCGGGACCGCGCTTGGCCGACGAAGACTCCGCCAGCGGCCTCTCCCGCCGCGTACCAATTCCTGGTCTTTCGGAGGGGACGCTTACGCGAATCCGAACCGCGCTCACAAAGACCGTGTCCGATCCGTCCGGCACCGCCTACAACACCGTCCGCACCAAGGACATTGCCGTCGCGGGAAAGACAGGAACCGCTCAAGCGGGCAAGCGCCAGGCCGATCACGCTTGGTTCGCAGGCTACGCCCCGGCCGATAATCCGCGCGTGGCCTTCGCGGTTGTGCTCGAACACGCCGGCTCCGGCAGCAAAGCGGCCGGCCCCCTCGCCCGGCAACTGGTCGAAGCCCTTTTGGCCGACGGCGTTCTGCAGCCGGAGCGCGTCACGCTGCGGGAGTAATCAGCCAGACTGGGTGAGCGTCGCGTGCGCATCGGTCGATTTGCTAAGCTAAGCCGCATGGGTGAAGCGGCCGAGCATTTGTTCAATCGCAAGAGTGCGGCTCCCGTGTTGATCGCGGCGATGCGCGAGTTGGCCGACCGTAACGGGCGAACGCTCGAATCGATGGACCAGATGCGCTTAGGCGATGCGTACGATCTGGCTGTCGAGACCTACGGCGACGAGCTGCCCGAGTACTGGCGGATCTGGAACGATTGGAATACCGCCCCGGACGATCCTGCGCCAATGGGCGACCTTTAGTCGCAGAGAAAAGGCATTCAACGGCGATGACTCGGCGCGTGGTCCTGGCAATGAGTGGCGGTGTCGACAGCTCAGCCGCCGCTGTGCTTCTCAAGCGCCAGGGACACGACGTCATTGGACTGTTCATGCGGTCGGGCGCGACGGAAGAGGCCGTCTGCGCGACGGCCGCCCCTTCGCTGCCGATCATTTCGCCGACCAGCCGCAGCGCCGACGTACTGACCGCCCCTGCCAGGCCCGCGCACAAACAGGGCTGTTGCAGCGCCTCCGACGCGGCCGACGCGCGTCGCGTGGCCGATCTGCTTGATATCCCGTTTTATGCGCTCAACTTTCAGGACGCGTTCGGGCGGATCAAGGATTATTTTGCCGACGAGTACCTGAGCGGCCGCACGCCCAATCCGTGCGTGATGTGCAACAACTGGCTGAAATTCGGCAAGCTCTGGGAATTCGCCCAGCAGGTGGATGCCGACGCCATCGCGACTGGACACTATGCCCAATTGCGAGACCTCGACAGCGAGAATCGGCCGGCTTTGGTGCGCGGGGCAGACGGCTCGAAGGATCAATCGTACGTGCTCTTCGGAATCTCGCGAGAGCTGCTCGATCGGGTCATCTTTCCAGTCGGCGGCTTCGAGAAGCCGGCCATCCGCGAGCTGGCGCGCGAAGCCGGCCTGCGCGTGGCCGACAAAGCCGACAGTCAGGAAATCTGCTTCATTCCCGACAATGACTACGCCGGCTTTATCCGCCGGTATCGCGGACTCGACGACGACCTTTCCGGCGAATTCGTCGACACGTCGGGGACGGTGCTCGGCCGGCATGAAGGGTGTCATCGCTTCACCATCGGTCAGCGTCGGGGCCTCGGGGTTGCCTTCGGGTCGCCGCGCTTCGTGGTTGCGATCGAGCCGGCCACGCGACGCGTGGTCTTGGGCACGCATGAGGAATTGGCGCGGCACGAACTCGGAGCCGATCGGCCCAACTGGCTCGTCCCGAATGTGCCCGCGAGTTTTCGCTGCCAGGCCCAGATCCGCTATCGGCACGAAGCAGCGGAAGCCGAGGTCTTCGTAGACGACGAGCGGATCCGCGTCCGATTTGCCGAGCCGCAATACGGAGTCACGCCCGGGCAGGCGGTCGTGTTGTACGACGGCGACCGAGTCCTCGGCGGTGGCTGGATCCGCTGAAGGACCGGCGCCAACAATCTGCCGAGCGTTTCGGGCGGCCCCCGACTGTGCTAAATAAGCAACCTTGAATCTCAATGGGTGGCTGGGGTCGAGCGCAGCCAGCCCCCAGAGGTGAACGGACTGGGGGCGAACCGAGGCGGTTCGACCCCAGCCACCCAGCAGAAGCGCTTCCGACAGCATTTTCAACACTGAGACGCACCATGAAAGTCGGATTTGGAATCGTCGGCTGCGGAATGATCGCCAATTTCCACGCGAAGGCGATCGAGCACATCCGCGGGGCGAAAATCGTCGCCTGCACCGACAGCGTGCCGGCCTCCGCCGAGCGGTTCGCAGCGGCCAATAAATGCCGCGCCTACAAGAGCGTGAAAGAACTCTGTGCCGATCCGGCTGTCGAGATCGTCACGATCTGCACGCCCAGCGGTTCGCACCGGGATCCGGCGGTGGCGGTGGCGACGGCAGGCAAGCACGTAATCGTCGAGAAGCCGCTCGAGGTCACGCTCAAGCGTTGCGACGCCATCATCGACGCCTGTCGCAAAAACAAAGTGATGCTCGGCGCGATCTTTCCGTCGCGATTCAGCGAGGCCAATCTGGCACTCAAAGAGGCCATCACGCAGGGGCGATTCGGCAAGCTGACGCTCGCGGATACGTACGTCAAATGGTGGCGGACGCAGCAGTATTACGACAGCGGCGGCTGGCGGGGCACCTGGTCGCTCGACGGCGGCGGAGCCTACATGAATCAGGCCATTCACAATGTCGACTTACTTTATTGGTTCATGGGAGATGTCGCCGAAGTGACCGGCGTCACCGCCACGCTGGCCCACGAGCGGATCGAGGTCGAGGACGTCGGCGTGGCAGCCCTGCGTTTTGCCAACGGAGCGCTGGGCGTCATTGAAGCCACGACAAGCGCGTATCCCGGCTTGCTCAAAAAGACCGAAATCCACGGCACGCAAGGCTCGGTGATCGCCGAGCAGGACGACATCCTGCTCTGGAGCTTTGAGAAATCGAACGCCAAGGACGCCGCCATCCGCAAGAAGTTCGCGCAGAAAGTTGGCGGCACGGGAGGTGCCAGCGATCCGTCGGCCATCTCGTACGTTGGCCATCAGAAGCAGATCCAGGATTTTGTGACGGCGATCAAGAAAGGCCGCAAGCCGCTGGTCGACGGCGAAGAGGGACGCAAAAGCGTGGAGATCATCCTGGCGATCTATAAGTCGTCCTGGACGGGGCGACGCGTTTCGCTGCCCCTGGCGGCCGATCCGCCACCCCCAAGGCGCTGCGGGTCCAGCGCTGAGTAGACCTCGCCCGCCGATTTCGGATTTCATCGAATCGGACAGTCCGTCGAGAATCGATCTCGACGCGAGTCGCCTGGCGAAACGATGACTTACCCTTTTGATCGCGGCAAAAGCGCGAAGCCGTAGTCGCGGCCGACCGAGCCGTTAAACGCCAGATAAATCCAGAGCAGCGCCCAGGGTTCGAGCAAACGGGCCTGCTTGAGGGGCCCGGCATCCACTGGATTGAAGCCCAGTTCGCTGGCCAATTGCAGCACGCGCAGCTTGGCCGCCGCATCGTCGCCGCAAACGAACATGACAGTCGGGATACCCTGAATCACCGGGGCGGCCATGATGTTGGAGCCTGTGGTGTTGAACGCCTTGAACACCTTCGCCCCGCTGGCCCATCCTGCCACCTGCTCGCCCCCAGATGTGGTGTGGCCAATTTCAAGGCCGCTCAGATCAGCTTTGAGTGGGTTCGTGCAGTCGATGAGGATCTTCCCGGATAGATCGCCTGCCGACTTCACCGCCGCTTCGGTGGCCTGCCAAGGCGTGGCCAGCACAACCACTTCGCCGAACGTAGCCGCTTCTGCCGGCGAGCCGGCCCTCGCACCGGCGCCCGCCGCCTTGAGGAGATCCTGAATTTCCGGGTCCTGCGGCCGGCGGACTCCGAAAAAAACCTCGTGTCCCTTCTTAGCCCAGCCCTTCCCCAACGTGCCTCCGACATTGCCGGCCCCAATGATGGCGATTTTCACGAGGCGACTCCTTCCTTCAATGGGAGCAGCGCTCAGACGTCACGGTGATTGCCGACGTGGCAGAATTTTTTCCGTCATGTGACGGCTGCAGTTTCGTGAACTGGGCTGTCGGTTGTCAATCGGGGCCGCCTGTCAAGTTGGATCGCCAGGCAGCTCCGTGTTAATTCGGATCGCCGGGAGGCTCCACCCGGCCGCCCGACCTCAGCACTCTTTCCGCGACCTCGAGGGCCTCGTCATCGACGCCGGCCGTGCTCATCTGTCGCAGGGTGGCGTCGATGTCGTACTCCACGCGCCTCAGCGAAACCTTGCCGTCTTCGATCACGGCGTACGCGCAGCGCGGATCGCCGTCGCGCGGTTGCCCGACGCTGCCGGGATTGATGACCTGCAAGTTGCCCAGGTCGATGTGAAACGGAATGTGCGTGTGACCAACGCAGACAAAATCGGCATTGATCGATTCGACGCGCGCCCGCCACGTTTCGGGATCTTCCAGCAGATATTCGTCGAGCGGATCGCGGGGAGTACCATGGACGAGGTAGAACGATTTTTCGTCGACGATGATTCGCTTTGTCAGCGGCAGCCGGGCCAGGTATTTCACTCGCGACGGATTGAGCACTCGCCAGTGGATCGGCCGGGTCATCGCGGCCAGGTTGCGCAGCCCGGAGCCGTGCTTGGCGGGAATTCGTTGGGCGACCGCATGATCGTGATTGCCGCGGACGGCCGCCGTCGCTTTCTCACGCACCCAGTCGATGCACGGGATCGGATCAGTCGCATAATCGACGAGGTCGCCCAGGAATAGGCAAACGTCGTACGTCTCTTTGATCGCGGCGAGCGCCGGCCAATTCGAGTGGATGTCGGCCAGAAGCAAAATTTTCATCAGTCGTCGACCGTCATCCGGTAGTTGCCTGCCCTTGGTAGTGTTCTGAGCCAGGGGGCGTTTTGGAGCTCAAGTCTTTCGGGTGGCGGTCGCTCGTTCGTGTGCGCGTTTCTCCGCCTTATGGTACTCGCCAAAGACTGCGCGATCAAAGACGAAGACTCCTTGCTAGAATGGGTGAGCCCACCGAGAAACCGGCCTCGTCTCCCGCCACCTGATGGAATACACCCCGCTGGGACGAGCACCTTTGCATCGGCGCATTCAATGAACGGAGTGCCAAACTGTCGCTGGCTTGGCTGCGTCGTCGCACTCGCCGCTGGCGCCTTCGGCGCGGGCTCGATCCGACTGCTGAGGGCAGCCGATCCCGTCAAAGATCCCTACAACCTTGCCCAATACGACCGCGTGATCGAGGCGGCCGACCGGGACCACTGGGCCTATCAACCAGTTCGGAGGTCGCCAGTCCCAAAGGTGCTGCATCCCGACTGGTGCGCCAATCCGATCGACTGCTTCATTCTTGCCCGACTCGAGGCAACCGGCTGGACGCCCAGCCCTCCGGCCGCACCGCATGCCTTATTGCGCCGGGTCTTTTTCGACTCGGTCGGTTTGCCGCCCAGTCTGGACGACCAGCAAACGTTCCTCGCCGACTCATCATTCGACGCCTGGGGGCACCTGATCGACCGGTTGCTCGGCGATCCGGGGTACGGCGAACGGTGGGGCCGGCACTGGCTCGATCTGGTGCGCTACGCCGAATCGAACGGGTACGAACGCGACGCCGAGAAGCCGAACGTCTGGAAGTATCGCGATTGGGTCATTGATTCGCTCAACGCCGACAAGCCCTATAACCGTTTCGTCCTGGAACAACTGGCCGGTGATGAACTGCCCGACGCGAACGTGGAGACGATCATCGCGACCGGTTTCAATCGACTGGGTCCCTGGGACGACGAACCGGCGGATCCGGCCGAGGATCGTTTCGATCAACTCGACGATCTGGTGCGGACCACGTCGCAGGCCTTCCTCGGCCTGACGTTGGGTTGTGCCCGCTGTCACAACCACAAATTCGACGCTCTCACCGCTCACGACTACTACCGGATGGTCGCGGTTTTCAATCCGCTCAAACGTCCGAGTAACGGCCGAGGCGATCTCGACTTACCGGCTGTCTTACGGACGAACGCGACGGCTACGAGCAAGGACGCCCGAACAAGGGCCGGTGGAAAATCGGGACGCAAAAAGCGCCGCGAGTCGGCCGAATCGTCCGGCGTGCCGCGAGGCTACTTTCTATACGAGCCCTCGGCCGAACCTCCTGTGACGCATCTCTTGGTGCGCGGACGGGCGAGTTCACCGGGGCCCGTCGTCGAGGCCGGCGTCCCGGCCGTGTTCGCAACCCAGCAGCCAGTTTTCGAGCGGCCCGACCGACGGACGAGCCGGCGACGCATCTCGTTTGCGAAGTGGCTCGTCGACGAGCGAAATCCCCTCGTGGCCCGGGTGATCGTCAACCGCGTCTGGCAACAGCATTTCGGCCAGGGAATCGTCCGCACGGCCAGCGACTTCGGGGTCCAGGGGGCGGCGCCGTCGCATCCCGAGCTGCTCGACTGGCTCGCGAACTGGTTCGTGCATGACGCGCACTGGTCGCTCAAAAAACTGCATCGCCTCGTTCTCACCAGCAGCACGTATCGGATGAGCAAACGATCGCGGCCCGACTACGCCGCCAAGGATCCCGAAAACGAGCGATTCTGGCGTTTCCCGTATCATCGGCTGGAAGTCGAGGCCATTCGCGACTCGATGCTGGCCGCCAGTGGTGAGCTTCGCCGCACGATGCACGGCCCAAGTGTGCACCTGGCGATTCCCAAGGAGGCGCTCGAAGGCAATAGCGATCCGCACACCATCTGGCCCGAGTTCCGCGAGGATGAGGCGGCTCGGCGCACGGTCTACGCGTTCGTGAAGCGGTCGCTCGTCGTGCCGATGCTCGAGGTCCTCGACCTCTGCGACACGACGCGCAGTGCCGAACGCCGCAATATCACGAGCGTGCCCACCCAAGCGCTCACCTTGCTCAACGGGGACGAATGCAATCGCCAGGCGCTCCACCTGGCCGATCGACTGACGCGAGAGGCGGGCGCGGATCGAGCGTGGCAAATTGACCGGGCGTTCGAGCTGGCACTTTGTCGACGGCCGTCGGCTGACGAGTCGCGGGATCTGTTGGCGTTCCTCGACCGGGAAGCGCGCCGCAGACCGACAGTAACTGATCGGTCGCCGGCCGCACAGCGACGCGCGCTGGAACTCGTTTGCCGGGCTATTTTCAATCTGAATGAGTTCGTGTATCCAGACTGATCGTGACTTTATGGACAGGCACACCGACCGATTCGCGCCGAACCTCACGCCGTGCCGTCGCACGCGGCGGGAGTTTTTGTGGGAAGTCGGCGGGGGTTTCGCGGGACTGGCGCTGATCGATCTTCTGTCTCGCGACGGATTCTTCGGGACGCGGGCTGTGGCGGCGTCTTCAACAGCGGGTCGCGGCGACGCATTGTCGACCGCCCGGGTGCCTCATTTGGCCGGCAAGGCCAAGCACTGCATCTTCTTGTTCATGAATGGCGCGCCGAGCCAGGTCGACACGTTCGACCCCAAACCGACACTCGCGAAATTTGACGGCACGCCTTACAGCGGTCCGCTCAAAGTCGGGTCGAACGGGCGGCCGATCGGATATCTGATGAAGTCGCCATTCGAATTCCGCCGACACGGCGACAGCGGCCTACCGATTAGCAGCCTGTTTTCTCAGACCGCCCGCCACGCCGATGATCTCTGCGTGCTGCGGGCCATGTACACGGACACGGCCGCGCATGCGTCCGGCTGTTTGCAGATGAACACCGGCAGCGTGCTCTTGGGCAAGCCGAGCCTGGGTGCCTGGCTGAGCTACGGTTTGGGAACGCTCAACGACAGCCTCCCCAGCTTCATCGTCATGACCGACCCGCGCGGCGGACCGATCGGCAGCGCGTCAAACTGGTCGTCGGGTTTTATGCCAGCCGCGTATCAAGGGACATTGTTCCGCAGCGGTGGCTCGCCTCTGCTCGATCTGGCGACGCCTTACGGAATCAGCGATCGGTCGCAGCGCGACTCGATCGATCTGATCAATCGACTCAATCGGCGACATCAGTCGGAACGCGGCGGGGAATCGGAGTTGGCCGCCCGCATCCAGAGTTACGAGCTGGCCTACAAGATGCAGACCTCTGCGGGCGAAGTCGTCGACTTTGACCGCGAATCGCCCGAAACCCGCGCGCTCTACGGCCTGGATCAGAAAATCACGCGCACCTTCGGACGAAAATGTCTGATCGCCCGGCGGCTGATCGAGCGGGGCGTGCGGTTCGTGCAGCTTTACTCGGGCGGCGGACATATCGAAGACACCTGGGACGGACACACGGACTGCATCACCAATCACAAACTGCACGCGGGCGAAACCGACCAGCCGATCGCCGGCTTGATCGCCGATCTCAAGCAGCGCGGCTTGTGGGATGAGACGGTCTTAGTTTGGGGCGGCGAATTCGGACGCACTCCGACAAGCGAGGGAGTCGGCAAGCCGGGCCGCGATCACAACTGGCACGGCTTCTCGATGTGGCTGGCGGGGGGACCGGTCAAAGGAGGCCAGGCGATTGGCGCGACGGACGAACTTGGCTTCGGCGGCGTCGAAGACCGCACGCACGTGAGCGATCTGCACGCGACGATCCTGCACCTGATGGGCCTGGATTATTCGAGGCTGACCTACTTCTACAACGGCCTCGATCAAACGCTGATCGGCACCGAGCGCAAGGCGAAGTTGATCGAAAAAGCGCTGGCCTAGGCCGCGGGCCGTTGAGTTTATCGTCCCAGCCGAGACAGGCCCGGCCGAGGCTCTCGACGCACTCGAAATTGATGCACGATGAATAGTCCAATCACTGCGAGCGGCCAACCGATCCAGAAACTCATCTGGATCCAGGGTGGTGGGCCTTCAGCAACATCGATATCGAATCCCGGCGACGACACTCGGCGGGCATCTTCGGCGACAACGTCAATGTGCCAGCGGCCCGCCGCCAGACTAAGCTGTGCCGCGCGCAACAGTTTATTCGTCGCGGCTTCCGTCGTCGCAGGAGCCCGGATTTGCTCCTGGGGGTGATCGACTAGGTAGACTTGCACCGTCACCGGCACGTCTTGACGGGGCTTCCCTGAGCTTGCCTCTTGGATCAGGACGCTGACGTCCATGAGCCCCGCGCGTGGCGGTGTCGGATCGGTAAAGACCGTGATCAGGCGATCGCCACAGCGCCCGGAGTAGCGCACGGTGCCCCCGTCCGCCCGGGCGACCGACGTTTCCGCTCCCAGTGTGAGCCAAGCGGAGAAAATGCCGATCACACCAAAAATTCCGCGCACGTCTCATCCCGCCATCGGCAGAGTGCCGCGCATCTGCATGGGTTGAAACACGATCCAGATCCCCACACCGAACAAGAGCAGCAGGAGCGCCGCCCAGGGCGCCACGGCTTTGATCGCCGCTGCCGGCCTGAGCGCCTGCGACAGGGCGATTCGATAAGCGGCATAGAGAGACAGCAACAAGCCCAGATCGAGACAGACGATTTCCAGTCGAAGCAGCCAGGTCGCGGCAGGAACACAACAGGCGCAACTCCACCTCGGCGCTCCGAGCAGCGCGTAGCCGACATCTGCGATGAAGCGTTGCGTTGTCGGGACCACGCTGGCGTAACTTGTCAGAAAATGGAAGCTGTAGTGCGCCAACCACATGCTGAACCCCAAGGGGACGAGAGTAAACGAATAACGAGTGGCAACCTCCGCGCAATTGGGGGTCAGCCCGGCCCAGCGATGACTGAGAAAGGTCGCACTTCCTACAAACAGCAGCGGAATCGCGATCAGGGCGAAGAAATAAAACGCAGTGGTTGCGACGACCGGAGACTGCAGGCCGAGGTCCAAATTGATTCGGCTCTGCCAGGCCACCAATGGGGCGGTCATTCCGGCGGCGTTTGCGAAAGCACCGAA
>DASZIA010000027.1:0-3567 GCA_035949535.1 Planctomycetaceae bacterium
GGTCGCCCATGCCAAGCATTGCAATGGCGCTCTGCCAGCCGACCCAGACATAGCACTCCGCTTGTGGTTGCATCTCCATGAAGGCGTCGCGGAGGAATCGGCCTGCCACTGCCCGATCGAGTTCTCCCCGCACAGTGACCATGGCGAGGGCCTCGCACATACCCGCCCGGATGAATTCTTCGGCCTTCGGGTCTAAGATGATATCGTAGAGCGGCTCAGGGTCACCATCGAATACCGCCGCCATGACGCGGTGGCTCGTGGTGGTGATCCCATCCCCGAAGATCCGATCTACGTCACGGCGAGGAAGTCTCAGCAGACGCGCCAGCGGCCTATAAGCGGCCTTCTCCCGCCATTCCCCGAGCCAGATGAAAGATGAAGAACAGCGGCGTTGGCTTTGCGCGCTCCGCAGGTTCCAGCGCAAGGTAGGTTTCGATCTCCTCTATGAAGTGGGGCAGCATCTCCACACGCTGGGCAGATGCAGCCTTCAGCGCTTCTTTCGAAAGCCCCTCGGCGTAGGTCAGTTCGTGAAGGATCTTCCCCGGTTCCATCACGGTCGGCTCCATCAAGAATTCGAATTGGGAGCGGGAAACGGTACCGTCGATCTGGGCTGGTTCAATCCGAAATACGCTCCATGACTGGCGAGACAATCGCACCAACGACTTATGGCTGACCGCCAAAAGGGGTGATCCGCTCCTGCCGGTTCCCTGAGTTCAGATAAAGGCCGAATCGCGACGCATAAAAGCTAACAACGAGAGCAGAAAATGACGGGGAGGCCACCACTCGACCATAAAATCGAACAGAAAACCAGAAATCGGGCTATTTTTGTCAGATGACAAAAAAGGGTTGCTCGATCTACAGTGCAACAAAAGATCACATACACGCTGTTCTCGACATCGACTTCTTAGTATATGGGGAGCAGATATTTGAATCTTATCCGACGACCATTTGAGGCCATCTCCTTATGAGTGATTTGAAGCTCACTCCGTCCGTTCTCTCGATGCTGGAACGCATCGAACGACACAGCGGAACACTTTTGATGCTCGCCGTTACCGCCAGCGGGGGTCAGGACGGCAAGCTGAACAAGCTCCGAGGTGCCGGGTACGTCGTGAAATGCGATCACCCGACCGTCACCGCAGGAGCATGGCCTGCTGAGGCTCTCGCGATCACCGAGGCTGGACGCACCGCGCTGGCGAAACACCGTGCTTTGCCGCGAAGCGGCAAGACTCGCCCGTTGGGCGAAGCCGAAATCGCCGAGAAGAAGGGTCGGCATCGTTCCGACGACAAAAGGGTGATATTTCGTCGCGACGGGGACCGTTACATCGTTTTTCTGGGCGACGATCGGATCGGGTTTGTGCGGCGTGCGGATAACGGGACTTGGAACCACGTCGACACGACAATGGCGCATTCCGGTTAAACTAAGACCCGAGAGAGAGCCGGACAGCTATTGCGCCGCCGCTATGAGCGCATGGTTCGAGAGGGCGAGATCTGAGAGCAGTTGTTGCTCATCCTATGTTCGTACAATTGTGCGGGAAAGATCGGCGCGGGACCGGGGAGCCAAGGGAACGCTGTTGTCGAACGTCGGAACGCGGTGCGATTTTGGGATTCGGCAAGCTCTATCACGTGCGATACCCCGATGCACGGTGTAGAAACCTCCACCATGCCGAAGAAGCGAGCTAATGTAGTTGCGATTAACCCAGCCGGTCCCGATCACCAAGTCGTCACAGTCGAGGGCGGCAACGGCACATATCGCCGCATGGTCTGCGAAGAATGTCCGTGGCGGATTGATCAGACCGGGAAGTTTCCACCCGAGGCGTTTCGGCATTCCGCCAACACGGCCTACGACCAATCGATGCACCAATTCGCCTGCCACATGCGCGGTTCCGTAAAGCCAGCGACCTGCGCCGGGTTTCTGCTCCGGGGTGCGACGCACAACATCGCTTTCCGCCTCGCTGTCGCAACAGGCAAGATCAACCCCAACGAACTCCGGGAGACGGTGCCGCTCCACCCATCCTACCGGGCGATGGCCGAGGCGAATGGCGTGCAGCCCGATGATCCCACATTACAACGATGCCGTGACGCCTGACCACGGCAACCATACTGACGAGGCTGGTGATTACCGACTGTAGCCCACCTATCAAAATCGGATATCGTATGTTGGGCCAATCTTTCAGCCGCGTGGAAATCGTGAGAACGGAGATCGGCTGAGCCGTGGTTGCATCGGCATTCTTGACTAGTCCAGAGGTTCGTCGGTGGCTCAATGGCATCGAACCAGCGTGGACGATGCTGGAATTCGACAGCCTGAATGCTCTTCGACAGGCACCCTCGACTAACAATCACGCGATCCGGCTCGAACCCGATCTCGCCGATGCGGAAATCTCCGGATCTGCGGTTACGGCCAATGCGCTAAACCTGCTTCGACGAGCAGCCGAGACCGGTGGACTGAAGCTGACAGCGACCGGCAACCTGTCCCGTGCCGTGGTGGAGGAGATGTTTGGGATCATCAAAGCACCGGGGTATGACAAGACTGAGTTGCTGCGCGTACAAAAGGTCATAAACGAGCCCGATGTCCTTCCCCTCCATTTCGTCCGCATTCTGACGCAAGCTGCTAAGCTCCTCCGAACGTATCGCGGAAAGCTGATACCGACGCCGTTGGGTAGGAGAATGCTCGCAACCGAGCAGCACGGACCCTTGCAGGCCCTCCTGTTTCACGTCGCACTCTGGCACATGAACCTTGCCTATTTCGACGGATACGCGCTCGATTCTTGGCCTCTGACCCAGGTGGGTGTCATCCTGTGGTCGCTTTCGGCAACGGCACACGATTGGCTGCCCAGAGAAACACTCACGAGGCTTTGCGCGTCTCCCGTTATCGGCGTTCTGGAGTCGCAATGGGATTTCGGTTCCAGTGCGATGGAGGGTCGCATTCTCCGACCATTGGTCTGGTTCGGGCTCTTGGAATCGCGAACCGAGCCGAGGTCGGCGACTGAGTTGTTGAACGCCGTCTGTACCGGAAAGCGCCGCTGTTTGATCGTTTCGTGCAATTCAATGTTCAGATTGAGGACTCAGGCATTCGCCATTAGCCGCTCGTGTCCTGATGCGAACGTCGCTCGAAGTAAGCGAGTAGGAGTTATTTATCCGAGGGTTCCTAGCACTGGCCCGCTATGCGCCGCTTCTAGCGAGGTCGCTGATGGGCAATCGCAGCCGATACGGGAGGAAGGGCGGGTCAACTGCGACGCCACGCTTCTCGAACAGCTTCGCACCAGATAGCCGTTAATAATGCGGCGTCGAAAATTTCCCCTCTGTGTGAAGTAGCTCACACTTCGTTTCGCAGTGTCCGCGTCATTCATCGACTGCGGGAGAGGGAAGCTCATGCTGAGAACCACACCAAGGATTGAGGTCGATCAGCGGTCGCGCGAAGCCCGGTTGCGTCTGGAACGGGCGGAACGTCTGATCGTCGTGGTAATGACGAGACGGTCGTTACTTGTCGCGAGGACTAGTGGCTTGGCTGCCAAGCTGCGGCGCGTGCTAAGCCGATCGGGTCTGGTTCTAACCGCCCTGACAGATCTTGCT
>DASZIA010000028.1:0-9618 GCA_035949535.1 Planctomycetaceae bacterium
TGCCCGGAGACGAGTGAGCGCCACCCTCACGTGCGGATCTTGCGCCGCTTGAGGCGGCGAGCTTTGGCGCTGGCCGGTCGTTTGCCGTGGTTGGCCTTCTTCAGCTTGCGCTGGGTCTTCGACACAGAGTCACTCGCTTTCTGATTGCGTGCCGTTGATCGAACGGAAGACATCGCATTCTAGCGTTCGCGCGGAATCCCGAGAAGCCGCGACCCCCTGCGCGGCCGGAGCCGCGAGTCGGCGGAGAGCACCGCCACCACGCGCTTGACCGATCGGAGTCGAGAGATAGTCCCAGGCGCTGTGGCCTCTTGCAAACGCTCCGCTCGAATAACACCCGCAAACTGAGGCGGATCATCTAGCGTCAAGCTCCCTCTTGATAGCCGCGGCAACCTCGTCCGGAGTGCCCAGCGCATCGACCTGGGCGATCAGATCGCTCGGGTAGTAATCCAAAACTGGCTTGGTCTCGCGGCGATAGACGTCAAAGCGGCGGCGAATGACCTCTTCGTCGGCGTCGTCCTTGCGACCCTCGACCTCGGCCCGATGCTTCATTCGGTCGATCATCACCTGCTCGTCGGAGCTGATCAGGTAGATGATGCGAGCCACGCGGAGCTGGTCGTCAAGGCTTTGGGCCTGGTTGACGTTGCGCGGGATGCCGTCGAGCACCAGCGTTCCCTTGGCGGGATCGAATTGTCCCGAGGCGACCAGCCGCTCGATCGCGTCTTGGAAGATTCGGATCGTCAACTCATCGGGGACGAGCACCCCGCGCTCGCTATATGAGCGGACCTCCCTGCCCAAGGGCGAATCGCCCTCGAGCGAGCGAAACAAGTCGCCCGTCGAGACATGCCGATAGCCGGGCAGCCGTCCGATGCGTTGTCCTTGCGTCCCCTTCCCGACACCCGGAGCACCAAACAACAAGATCGCCCGGTACGGGGGATGGGGCATCGGCACAAAGTCCTTCACGCGCGAGCAAAGGTTCGGTTCATGCTTAACACCGCCGCGGGGAGACTTCAAGGTGCGGCTGTCAGCGTGCAACCGCCACGCGGTTTTTCGACGCGATGCGGTAGAGCTGCGACTCGGTGCGAATGAAGAGGCTGCCCCGGGCGATCGCGGGCGTCGCCATGCAGAGTTCTTCCAGATCGTTCTTGCGGACGATCTTGGGCCTGGTGCTGCCCGCCTCGACGACCAGCGTCTGCCCCTCTTCGCTCAGGCAGAAAACTCTGTCATTGTAAGCCCACGGTGATGCCGTGTAATGGCCGCTCGTGCCGATGCGCGCCTGAGGCGGATCGTACAGCGCCTTCCCCGTGTGGGCGTCGAACGAGGCCAGAGTCCCGCGGTCGTAAAGGACGTAGAGCACGTCCTTATAGAGCACGGGCGAAACGTTGTAAGGGCCGGACGTCAGATTCGCCCAAGCGATGTGAGCATTGGATGTCTGTTTCTTGTCGGCGTCGAGCGAGATGTCGCCTGATGCCCCCGGCTTGATCGCGAACAAGGGTTTTTTAGGACTCAAGACGTATCCCGAGGTCACGTACAGCAGGCCATCGGCCGAAAACGGGGTGGGGATCACGATCGACGACATACCCGAGAGCTGCCACAACAGTTTTCCGTCGAGGTCATACGAGCGCACCAACTTCACGCCGCAGGTGACCAGTTCGGTTCGCTGTTCGTTCTTCCAGACATAGGGGGTCGACCAGTTCGACTTTTCGTCGCGGTCTTTGCGCCAGAGTTCCTTACCGGTCTTGGCATCGAGCGCCGAAAGAAACGAGTGCTTTTCGTTGTCGTCCTGAACGTAGAGTCGCCCGTCGAAGAGGACCGGTGACGCGGCGGTTCCCCAATTGTTGGCCATTGGGTAGGCCCCAAGTTCGCGGCTCCACTTTTCGTTTCCGTCGAAGTCATAGGCGAAGACGCCCACGTTGCCGAAATACGCATAAACTCGCTCGCCGTCGGTGACGGGCGTTTCAGAGGCCATCGTGTTCTTGAGGTGATGCCCAAATTTGGGGATCCCTTCGAAGGCGGTCTTTTCCCACAGAATTTTGCCGGTGTTGAAATCGAGGCAGTCGACAACGTACCGAAAGGGGACTTTCGGAGTCTTGCGCTCGCCGCCGAAGTAGAGTCCCGGCTTTACCTTTTCCACGTCGCCTTTGAGCTGGATCGCCGAGGTCAAAAAGATCTTGTCGCCCCAGACGACGGGCGAAGACCAGCCGCGTCCGGCGATCTTTGTTGCCCAGGCCACGTTCTCGGTCTTGCTCCAAGCTTCCGGCAGGTCGCGTTCCTCGCTCGTGCCGCGCGATCCGGGGCCGCGAAACTGCGGCCAATTGTCGTCAGCCGAAAGGGAAGCTCCCAGCAGAACCAAGACGCCCGCCGCAATGCCAAAAACTCTTATCGCTCCGGTCCCACCGCTGCGCATGCCGGACTCCCGATTGTTGACGACCAAGATTAAGAGACTGAGATGTAGCGTAGGCCGCGGTCCCCGGAAAATCCAGAGGCGCAAAATCGCAGATTCAGCCAGGCGAGCGGCGGGTGTAAGCCCGCCGGTTCTCTCCGCAGAGAATATGTCACAGATTCAGATTTGAAGAACCGGCGGGCTTACACCCGCCGCTCGCCTGGCAGAGCAAACAAAAGTCACCAACGCTCCACCGGGCCGGAGGGGACCGGAACCGCCAGGTCCGGCAAGACGCCCGTGCGATCGCCGCCGATCGGTCCGTGTTCCTGTACGGCCGCCAGCGCAGCGTTGATTTCGACAGAATTTGCCGCTGCCTGGAATCGGGCGCGGAGCCGTGCGGGGACACGCATCGCCTTCAAGTACCAATGGGCCGTCTTGCGGAAGGCGGAAATCGCCGAGCGCGTGCCGCGAAGCTGTTCCAGATAGGCGAATTGCCGCTTCAGCAGCTCCAAACGCTCCTCGAAGTTGCCGGGAGGGTCACAGTGCCCCGACCGTTCCCACTGGACGAGCTGCCGAAAAATCCACGGGTTCGCCAGCGCGCCGCGGCCGATCGAAACGGCAGCACAACCCGTGTGCTCGAACATCAAAGCGGCGTCAGTGACGGTGCGAATGTCTCCATTCCCGACAATGGGAATCCGTGAGACCCCTTCGACGACGCGGCGAATCCCGTCTCGATCAACTTGCCCGCTAAAGCCCTGCTCGCGCGTGCGCCCGTGGATGGCGATCGCCGCCACCCCCACCTGCTCGAATTCGGCCGCAAACTTGGGGGCCGTGATTTGCGAATTGTCCCAGCCGAGCCGCATCTTCACGGTCACGGGGATTTTGACTCCTTCCACGACCTGCCGCACGAGCTCGATCGTGTCGGACGGCCGGCACATCAGGCTGGCTCCCGACCCGTTGCGGGTGATGCGATCGACCGGGCAACCCATGTTGATATCGACGGAATGCACGCCACGGGCCTCAAGGAACTGGGCCGCCTCGCGTAGGATTCCCGGCTCGCTGCCGAAGATCTGCACCGCGAAAGGCTGCTCTTCGGGGCACGTTTCGATCATGGAAAGCGTTTTGGGGCTTCCCGCCAGCAGTCCCCGGGCGTTGACGAGATCGGTCGTGGTGAGCCCGACCCCCCCGATTTGCCGTACCGTCCGCCGGAATGACAAATTTGTAAACCCGGCCAGCGGCGAAAGCAGATATCTCGAAGAAAGTTCGAGATGACCATATTTCAGCGGAGGTCGTGAAACCGGGGGATGCGGGGCCAGGGTATTCATCGCGTGTGAATGGTATCGCATCGTTGTCTGCATGAAAATCCGTCCATCCCGGGACGTTCGCGGTTGGTTTTTCTCGAACCCTCCTCGAGGGAGCCGTTCTCCGTGAGCTTCCGGGATACCGGCTTGGTCGCAGGTGAAACTTCGACCTGAATTTCTTGCACCGGCGGGCCAACGCCCTGCGACCGGGCCGCGGATTTGCCGATAGGCTCCTGTGACCGATAGGCTCCTGTGAACCGGGCTGTCCGGCGAATCCCAAGGTCCTGTTCGCGACTAGCTCCAATCCCTCCTCCCATCAGGCGGATGTAAGGTTTCAACTTGAGCGGGACGCCGGCGGCCAGGAGGGCTTGGTCCGCGCCCCTGGGAGAAACTCGATGGCGTCTGTCACTTGCTCGTCTCTGTTGCTGACGCTGCTCCTGTCGGCCACCCCGAACAATCCGACCCCGCAAAACCCCGTTCTGCCGACTCAAGCGGTCAAGACTCCGGCCCAGCAAGGCCCCACGCCCGTCGGCAAACGGATCGAGCACCTGGCGCTGAGGGACGTGTTGGGGGCGGCGAGATCTCTCGAAGATTGGAAGGACAAGAAAGCCGTCGTCGTCGTGTTCCTGTGTGCCGAGTGTCCACTCGCGCGGCAGTACGGCCCGAAGCTGGGCGAGATGGCGCTGAAATACGCCGACAAGCGGGTGCAGTTCGTGGGAATCGACTCGAATCAACAGGACACGCTGTCCGAGATCGAGCACTTCCAACGCGTCCATAAGATCGGCTTTCCGATCCTGCGCGATCCCGGCAGCAAGATCGCCGACGAACTCGGCGCTCGCCGCACACCAGAAGTGTTTCTCCTCGATCAGACGCGCGTGGTTCGGTATTGGGGACGCATCGACGACCAGTTCGGCATCGGCTACGCGCGGAATAAACCGATCAACCGCTATTTGCAGGATGCCCTCGACGCGGTCTTGGAAGGCAAGAGCGTACAAACCGCGGCCATCGAGTCGGTCGGCTGCCGGATCGGTCGCGTCACCCGCCGGCCAAAAGGGGACGTCACTTACGCGAACCAGATTGCGCCGATCTTGCAGGCGCGTTGCGTGAGCTGCCATCAGGCGGGAGAAATCGCTCCCTTCTCATTGACCACGTACGCCGACGCGTCGGGCTGGGCCGCCACGATCCGTGAGGTCGTCGAGAGCCGCCGGATGCCGCCCTGGTTCGCGAATCCGAAGTACGGCAAATTCTCCAACGACTGCCGCCTCTCTGACGAAGAGACTCGGCTCCTCTGCACTTGGATCGACAACGGAACGCCCGAAGGAACTCTCCCCGCCGATCGGCGCGAGTTGCCCAAACCCGAGTTTGCCAGCGGCTGGCGGATTCCCAAACCCGACCTGGTCGTGCGGATGCCCAAGCCTTTCAAGGTGCGGGCCACGGGCATCGTGCAGTATCAGTACTTCACCATCGACCCCGGCTTCAAACACGACGTGTGGATTCGGGCAACGGAAGGGCACGCGGGCAATCCGTCCGTCGTACACCACATGGTCTTGTTCTTCGTGCCGCCTGAGCAAAAGGAGCCGCGCCCCGAGGATCCCCTCTTCCGCACGATCGGCTCGTTCGCTCCCGGCACGCCCGCGATGATTCCGCCTGAAGGCGTATCGCGGCGCGTCCCAGCCGGCTCGAGACTCGTCTTTCAGATGCACTACACGCCTACCGGCAGCGAACAGTTCGACCAGAGCGAAGTCGGCCTGGTCTTCGACGATCCCAAGAAGGTCCGCAAAGAGCTGAAGATGGGGGCGGTCGTCAACTTTCAGTTCCTGATCCCGCCGGGAGAGTCAAATTTCCGCCTCGAAGCAGACGACGACTTTGATGAAGACACGTTGATCTACGCGATGCTCCCCCACATGCATTTCCGCGGCAAGGCGTTCCGCTTCACGGCGATCTACCCGGGCGGCAAGAAGGAAGTGCTCTTGGACGTGCCACGGTACGACTTCAACTGGCAGAACGTTTATTGGCTGGCCGAGCCCAAGCTCATGCCGGCCGGATCGCGGCTCTTTTGCGAAGCAGCATTCGATAATTCGGCCGACAACCTGGCCAACCCCGACCCAACCCGACCCGTCCACTGGGGCGACCAGACTTGGGACGAGATGATGGTCGGCTCCTATTACTATTGCCCGGCCAACCAGGATTTCTCGCTGGGCCTGCCGCGCGTCTCGCCCAAGGGCAAAGACCGCTACCAAGCCGTCTTCCGTTACCGGCCGCCCAAGGCGCCGAAGTCGGTCCATCTCGCCGGTTCTTTCAACGGCTGGAAGAAGGACGACGCGCAGATGTCCGGCCCGGACAAGGACGGCTATTACACGGCGTCACTCGAACTGCCGCCCGGCCGGCACGAATACAAGTTCCTCGTCGACGGCAAGAAATGGCGCGTCGACCCGGGCAATCCGGTGCAAATCGGACGTCATAACAACAGCTTGCTCGTGATCGGCCAATAGTCTTAAAGAGCCGCGCACGGAAGTAAGCGGTCTTCGAGGCGAGCAAAGGGACAAAAAACAGAAGGCACCGCTTACTTCGCCTCTCTTAGATCAGGCCGAAATCGGCCGGATTGAAATCGCGCAGGCGCGCCTTCTTTGCCGCCTCTTTGAGCTTCGCGACGACGAAGTGCTTGTGATTGGCGACCGCCTGCTCTGTGATGCCCAGGCGTTCGGCGACCGCTTTGTTCGTCCAGCCCAGTACAAACAGCAGCTCGATGCATTGCAGCCGCTCGATTTCGCACGCCGCCTTCCAACCCTCGATCAGCGAACGCATGCATTCGGTGACGACGTGTTCTTCGGCGACGCGTCGTTCGCGGCTTTGGGCAAGGCTCGACGCGCGGCGGTCGCTGCCGGCTGGTTCGTTCCAGCCCCCTTGTGAGTCCTGGATCAACAGGGGGATCGTGGGTCTCCGTCCTTTGCGCCTCAGCGCATCAGTCAGCTTGTGGGCAGCGATCGAAAACAAATAGGTCTCGAGCGGCGTGGCCGCGTCGTAGTTGGGCAGGCTGACCAGGAAGCCCAAGAACGTGTCCTGGACGATATCCTCGGCGGCCGTGCGGTTGCGGAGGCGGCTGTCGACGAAGGCAAACAGCCGGCCCTCGTAGCGGGCGATCAAATCTTGCCAGGCCTGCTCGCTTCCGCGGCGAACCTCGATGACAAGCACGGACTCCGCGGCATCTCTCGGCACAAATTCCGTCCTCTAACCGACGGCAGGCAGCCGCTCTGGAGCCATCCTCGAAAAAACAGGCGACTCAAACCAGCGCGCCGGCCAGCGCGCCGGCGGCGGCCACGCCGGCGCTAATGATCGCAACGGCTGCGAGCTTCAGCCGGCCGCGATACCGCCCGTGCGTACGCTCATCCAATCGAAAATAGGCGGCCCCGGTGGCGAACGTCAACGTCAACAGGGCGACAATGCCTCCCAACGCTTCGAGACGGGCCGGCAGCACTTCGGTCTTCCAATTCGAGACGAGTTGGTTGAAGACGTTGGGCGACAGTTCCACCTGGTGGTACGCGCGGTAGACGATAAACGGCGTGCCGGTGCTGACCGTTTTGCGATGGATTTTTTCGACGAAGGTGTGGCGAACCGCGTCTTCTCGAACCGACTCGGCCGAGGGGAGCCACACCCCGACCTTGGAGTCGGCTTGCTGAATCGCTTTGCCGACGACCGTTCGAGCGGCTTCGAGCGCGTCCTGTTCGGCCTCCTTTTCTGAACCGGCGAATCCGCCTGGCACGACCACCAGCTTGCGGCCTCCTTCGTCCACGATTTCGGCCTTAGTCCATTCGGGTAGCTTTTCGTCAGAGCCGGCTGTCGCCTCGGCTGGCGGCGCCGCTGCTGTCTTCACGCTGGGTTTCGGCGCGGTCGCAGAGACAGCGCTGGCCGTTGGCGAAGGGGTGGATGCCTGAGCCACTGGGATTGGCGCTGGTGCCGGGGCAGGCGTCGCCGGTGCGGGCGGCGCTGGACCAGTCGGTGGAGCGGCAGGCGCCTGAACGTCGGGTGGAATCAATCCCACGAGCGGCAGTGGCGGAGCACTCGGCTCGATGACGACCGGATCGTCGGGAGCTTGCACCAACTCCACCGGTCGCGCAGTTTCTCGGTGACGGCGCGAGATTTGGCTTTTGACATGTCCGAGTCGCCGCTCGATCTGGGCGACTAGCCGCTCGAGTTGTTGCGCAATATGCGTCGCCCCGCGGTCGACCTGTGTATCGATTTGATTCCCCGTGCGATCGAATGCGCGATCCATCTGGTTTCCAGCGCGATCGAGTTGCCGTTCGAGACGCGAAACCGCGTCTTCGAGACTCTCAGCCCGGGCGACAGTGGGCCGCTGATCCGGTTCGATTACGACTGTGCCGTGCACGTGGTCTTTGAGCCCCCGGCTCGCCAATACGATCACGCAGATCACGAGCGGATACATCCAGAACCGGCTCCCTCGTCGACACATCCTTCCGCGCCGATCGTAGTGAGCTGGACCGTTGCCCTGCACCATCGCCGCCAGGCAGCAAACGGCCACAGCGGCCACGGCGACGAAGGGCAGCGGCGCTCCGAAGAATCCCAGGACTCCGCCACTCGATCCAAGCTGGAAACTCAATTCCAACCCCAGTGAGCTATGACTCAGGAAAATGTTAAGCATGGTTGGCCGCCTCCATCAGCGCGACCCGTTCTCTCGGAGAGCACCAGGTCGCCGATAACTGAACGGTTGCAGACAGAGCCGCCGCCCAGATGGTGCCCCACACGGTTGGAAACGGAAATAGCATCGTGATTGCCAGCCCCACCAAGGAGGAAGGGATAATGGCCCAGATCGCCAAACGCTTGCGGCGGAACGAATCGGCCTGCCTCCACCAGCGTTGCAGAGCCAAGAGCCCGCCGAAAAAGACCATGTATCCGAGCATGGAAGGCTGTCCCTTGGTCCCCGCTTCGACAAGTTCATGAGGCCCAATGTGATCGAACGCGACGTGAGCAGCATGATGGTCGGTGATGGGCAGAGTGGCGACCAGCAACTGGTTGAGCCACAACGACACTCCGCCGATTACCAGACCAGACAGCACGAGAGCCACGCGACGCGTGGCGGCGTCCATGCCGGTCCCCTCCATGAACTTCGCCTGCGCCAGAATGAGCCACGAACCTGCCAACAACGTGCCGCCAAACTGTGCGACCTGCGACCAGTCATTAAAGAGCCCGGTGGCCCATGACAACCCGGCCACGATCAGGACCGTCGACAGGGCCGCGTAAGTCAGCGAGAGCGTCAGCTCACTGACGCGCTGGCGGAGCGGAATACCGCGCAGCGTATCGGGATCGAGAACCGTCCAACGCCGCGCACCAGGCGAACGGACGAAGCGCGCCGGCACAACGCCGGGTCCTGCGTTCAGCCCTGGAACGGCGGCAGCCGCCGGCGCGGCGCCAGGCGGCGAAGAAATCCCGGCGTTTGTTTGGTTCGCCGGCGGCACCGCCGATCCCCTTGATTTCCCACGGATGGCAACCGTCACGCCCCAAAAGACGAAATAGAGCATGCCCCCGATCAGTGCGAACGTGCTGACGACCTCGAACGTGGCACTGGAAAGAGGCCGCGGCATCAACGCCAGAATTACCAATCCGACGATGACGAGCTTTAACAAGCCTGCCCCGTGCCACAGACTCGGCGCGGACGGCCCGCGCGAATCGCCAGGGACTCCCGGTCGCGGCTGCGGATAAGCCGCTGTCTGGGCCGCCGTCTGATTCCGATTATGGCGCGCGGCGTGCCAGCCCCAGAACGTCGGGTACTGATCGCGCCAACGCCGCGCTTTACGGGCCCACCGCTCCCGTTTGCGTTCATACTTCGAATACCGCTTGTTGTACGACTTGCGGTAGGCCCGGTCGGCGATTTGGCCCGCGCGGCGCGCGGCCTCTTCAGCGACCTTGATCGCTCGAGCCACG
>DASZIA010000029.1:0-9685 GCA_035949535.1 Planctomycetaceae bacterium
GATGACCAATGTTTTTTTGCCTGTTTCGCGCACCGTCTTCGCGAACAGCGCGTTGTCCCAGGCATTGACCTCTCCTTTGCGCGGTACGTAGACCGCATGAGGGGCAGCTTCGTGAATCTCCGGCATCAGCGGACCGTTTGGGCCGTCCGGAACTGAAGCCGTCGTGATCACGGGAATCTGATGCAACGTCGCCAGCTTGGCGAGAGCCGTGGTATTGGCACGCAACTCGGCCACGCTGATGTCTTTGACGGTTTGAAACAGGCCGGACTGATGGTCGAGCAGGAGCAGAACCGTATCCGTAGGATCGAGCAATGCTTTGCCACCGCCGGGTTCGTGTTCGATTCCGTCGTGAATCGCGTTTTTGCCATCGGGTTTGAAGATGGATTTGCTTTCG
Source organism: Planctomycetaceae bacterium (assembly GCA_035949535.1). Classification (GTDB taxonomy): domain Bacteria; phylum Planctomycetota; class Planctomycetia; order Planctomycetales; family Planctomycetaceae; genus DASPSM01. Next base: position 395 of record DASZIA010000029.1, read on the forward strand.
GTAGCCATACGTTGTCCTTTCTGTTTTTGTGATTTCCGTCTACGGTCTTGCGTCTTTGACCCACAACACTCAGACCAGAAGCTTAAGGAGCGCCTTGGCCCCGCTTTGGAGGATGCCGGGTTCTGGCCAGTCACAAGCATTCCGTCGGTGATGACGAAGCTGGCCCAGTCGGCGGGATTCCTTAGTTCGTGCCATTAAGCGTTGAAGACCACGACTCAATTCGTTGGAGAATTACGTTTTGACCTGTTCGTTTCGCGTCGGTAGCATTTCCTTTCACGGTACCTGACGACCAGACACGAGCTACCTGCCGGCTCGCACGCCATCCTGGTCGTACCGCCGTCAGGTCGAAGCGATGGAAGCCACGGATCCCGAAGTGTTCGCTGCCGACGAGCAGGGGCCAGTAGCTCGGAAGTATCCATCTCGTCGGCATGCTTACACTTCCGCTGACGAGTCCCACTTTGCTGATCTGCCGACACATACCTGAGAGGGGACGGTGGACACTCGAATTGATAGACTCAGTCGAGCACCTCGTTCCTTGGTTACCCCGCCCATGAACGAAGAGCCGACAACGGCCGCCATCCAGCGGTATCTCGATGCGCTTCCAGAAGATGCGGCAGCAGAGCCGATCGTTTGCGAGCTATTGGAGCGCGCCGCTACCCGACTCCGAATGTTGTGCGCCGCTCTTCTTTGCCGCGGCTATCCGTGGCTGACTCGTCCACCGCTCAACCTCGAGACCGACGAGATCCTGGGCGGTGTCGTGGCCTCACTCCTCACGGCGAATGCGCACGGTCCGCTCGCAAACCGTGCGCCAATTCCTCGCGCTCGCAGCGCAACACATGCGTTGGCAGCTCAATCACTGGCCGATGTCATCGAGCGGGAATCTCGCGGCAATCGGTACTTCGAACTCGCCGGAATCGTCGTAGCGTGACATGACCGCCGCACGACGGCGAAAATCGAACGTTTTGCGGTTTTCGATCAGCCCAGATGTGTGCGCGGGAGTCTATCAATTCGAGTGTCCACCGTCCCCTCTCAGGTATGTGTCGGCTCAAAGCCGAGCTGTCGTGTCCCACCCAATGAGTCCGTCCGGGAGACCATGAGATGCTTTGTGGTTCCATGATCCCTGCGCCGGCGCCACCCCCAATAGGCGAGGCGCTGGCCATCCTAGTGCACGAGCTGCGCGACCCGCTCGCCTCCATCATCCTCGCCTTGGAAGTGCACTCGGGAGGTGGCGACCCGGTCGCACGGCACGCTCTAACAATGGCGGTCCGCCAGGCGCAGCAGGCGGTGCGGCTCGTCGATGACCTCTTCGACCTCTGCGCCGGCACCCGGGACAGCCTTCGGATCCGCAAAGAGGAGGTGGAACTGGCGGCGGTCGTGGCGGGCGCAAGGGAAACGACGGCGCACCTGCTGGCCGCGCGCCGGCACCGGCTGAGGGTGTCCATGCCGGCCGGGCCGGTGCTCCTGGTCGCCGACCCGACACGGATCGAGCAGGTGCTGAGGAACCTGCTGGCCAACGCCGCCAAGTTCACCGAGCCCGGCGGACAGATCGAGCTGATCGCGCGGGTTGAAGCCGACCTGGTCGTCCTGCAGGTCCGGGACAACGGGCGGGGGATCGACCCCGCCCTGCTGCCTCGCGTGTTCGACTTGTTCTGGCAGGGCTCTGAGAACAGCGGCGCGCGCGGACTGGGACTGGGGCTGGCCCTGGTGAAATCCCTGGTCGAACTGCAAGGGGGCAGCGTTACCGCACACAGCGACGGCCCCGGTACGGGCGCCGAGTTCATTGTTCGCCTGCCGGCGTGTGCGCGGGATGGCCATCCACTAACAGGACGTCGTGGCGTCGCTCTCGCCGGTCGCCCTGTGCACGGCTGTGCTGACGCTCGTCTATGAGTTGATGGTTCCCTGAGTCGCCCTGAAGGGCTCCAGCGTCCTCCGCCTGGCCACTAAGTTGATCGAGAAGATTGACATGAATCAGCAACACTCAAGCAGCACCCAAGAAGAGAGCTCGCTCGATACGTTTGCCGCCGAGTTGACTGAGACGGCGTACCCGATCGCACTCAAGTACGGGGTCCGGGGCTCGTCGCTTGATCTCCAGCTGGAAATCTGGAAAGCGGTGATTGAGCTTGTGCGCAAACGGGGGAGGGACCTGTTGTGCCCGCCGGCGGTCGGATCGGTCGCCGGCGGGCGCCGCCAAGGACCGACGTGAGTGAAAGGAAGGCTCATCATGGACACCAAGCAAAAAACGCATCGCGATCCAGCTTCCATCCTCGATGCGTTCGCAGCTAGCCCGGTCAATGCCTCGTCCAGCGCCAATAGCTCCTCAGGAGGTTCCGAGGAAACGACGGCGCGGTCATCGAGGATGACGCGCTCGCGCCGGCCACCCCTTTTTAAGCTGCCGCGAGCACGGGCGCGTTCCACCAGAATGCGGCGCATGGCTTGGGCAGCCGCCGCGATGAAATGGCGGCGGCTGTTCCAGTGGTTGTCCCGGTCGCCGTCCACCAACCGCAGATAGGCCTCGTGCACCAGCGCCGTCGCATTCAGCGTCTGGCCGGGCCTTTCTTGCGAGATCTGTTGCGCTGCCAGCCTCCGCAACTCGTCGTAGACCAGTGGCTGCTGCCGACGGAGGGTCGCCGATCGCGGGGATGTAGGCTGTACAGCACTAACCAAACCGCGAAACGCAGAAATCCCGTGAGCGCGCCGATACGGACGGGGGCAGGTTCGCCTTCTCCTCCCAAGGCTACGGCCCGTCCGCACGTTCTACGCCGACGCCCGCAATCTGGAACAGTACGCCCAGGCGCGGGTGACCCAGAAGGTGGCCGGTTGAACCGAGGTTTCTCCCAGAAGCGCCTGTGTTTTACGCACTCCGCACCTCGCACGTACCGATCTTTGCCGTCTCTGGTGCCGCGCACGGCTCGGCGTGTCTTCGAAAGTCAAACGCCTTCGCTCGCCCACGCAAAGCCCGTGGACGTGGCACTCGAAATGATCTCAGGGAGTGGTCGGCAATTCGCTCGCGGCGCGACTCGATTCCTTGCGCCATTTCACAGCTAAAGCCTTGTTGTTGATCGCTTCGTAAAGCTGCACCAGGCGCGTGGCGGCATCGCTCAGACGAACCCTTTCTCCTGGTGGAATCGTCGCCTCTCGGGCTTTGATTCCCCGGTAGGCCTCCAATAAGAGCGGTTCGGCCGCGCTGTAATTCTTGATCTCCAACAGTGCGCCGCCCAGTCGCGACTTGGATCGAAATGTGAGCCACGAATTGGGCATCGCTCGTTCGCGGGCGGTCACGCAGTTCCGCAACAAACCAATCGTGAATTTCACAATCGGGTCGTCGCCCGGCCGAGGATTCAGCTTCTTGATCACTTCGGCCAGAGTCACTTCGGCGTCGTCGAGCCGGTTGCTCGCCAGATACATCTGGGCAAGGTCGCGCCGCGCGAGGACCGTGTCGATATGGTCAGGACCGAGCTTAGCAAGGTTGGCCTTGTAACGTTCCTCAGCCGTCATGAGGTTCCGCAAAAAACCATAACGCGACATGTCGCGGATCGTGTCGGGGTGCTCATTGCCCAGCCGGGCTTTTTCGCGCCCCAGCGCTTCGTTGAACAGTGCGAGCGCCAGGTCCATTTTCCCGGCACGCTGATAGGCCAAGGCGAGGTTGCTCATACTATTGAGCGTTTCGGGATGATTCGCATCGAGCGACGATTTCCGGCACTTCAGCGTCGCTTCAAGGAGAGGTATGGCAAGCTCCACCTTTCCGGCAGCCTCATACGCCGTGGCAAGATTGTCCATCGTGTCGAGAGTGTGCGGATGATAGGGTCCGAGCCTCGCCTTCTTGAGCTTGAGCGTCTCGTCAAACAGGGAGACCGCTAGGTCCAGTTTGCCCACTGCCTGATAGGCCATGCCCAGATTATTCATGCCAACAAGCGTGTCGGGATGATTGGGGCCCAGCTTGGCTTTCATGAGCCTCACCGTCTCTTCCTCGAGTGACAGGGCGCTTTCCGAGTCGCCCTTCGCCAAGCGCATCAGGCCGAGGTTGTTCATCCCGTTGATGGTGTCGCTATCCTCGGGTCCGAGTCTGGCTTTCATGAGCTTCACGGTCTCTTCCTGGAGCAGGAGCGCCAGATCCAGCTTCCCCGCGGCTTGATAAGCCAGCGCTAGGTCGTGCCTGCTGGCCAGCGTGAGGCGATCCTCGGGGCCCAGGAGCGCCTGCCGCGCGGCAAGCGCTCTCTGGAAGAGGACAATCGCCTTGCCCGGTTCTCCCAGGCCCACCAGCGACAGGCCGAACTTGTCTTGCATGTTTGCCACGACCAGCGAGTCCCCGATCGATTCGCCTGAGAGCTGCTGGACCGCCATGTCCAGCTTTTCGACCAGGATCGCCTGCAATGGTCGTTCTGCCCGTGCAATCTCCTTGGGGTCGAGGTGATAGAAGATCGAAGCGAGGAGATCGTTGGCTTTCTCGACCTGCGCGAGCCGCTTCTGCGCTTGCGCTTTGGCGGCTTTTTCGGCGTCAGCGGCGCGCTCGGCGGTGGCCTTCTGCGCCTGGGCCTCGAGCTTGGCTTTTCGCTCCCCTTCGGCCCTCTCGGCCTCAGCCTGTCGCGCTTCCAAGGCCTCGCCTTTTGCGCGCGTCGCGCTCACCGCCTGCCAGGTGCTGATTGCCGTTCCCAAAACGAGCAGCACGGTGATCGAAGTGGCCGCCGGGTTGCGCCGGCACCAGCGCCCGAACCGCGCCGCCATTCCCAGCGGCCGAGCCAGGATCGGCCGGCCTTCAAGGAAGCGATCAAGGTCGCTCGCGAGTTCAGCGGCGGCCGGATAGCGGCTTTCCGGTTCTTTGCGCAGGCACTTCAGGCAGATCGTCTCGAGGTCACGGGGAATCGTGCGGATCAAACGCGACGGTGGAATCGGCTCCTCGGCGATGACGCGCCGCTCGGTTTCCGCGGCCGTTTCACCGACAAAAGGCGGCCGTCCGGTCAACAATTCGTACAGAACGGCCCCGAGCGCATAAATGTCGACGGCAGGCCCGACCGCGCTCGTCTTGCCGAGGGCCTGCTCCGGCGCCATGTAACTCGGCGTTCCGACTCTCGTGCCCGAGATTGTGAATCGGGTCCCATCCGAAACGGGCAGCGCCAGGCCAAAGTCCGAGATCTTGAGGGTTCCGTCCGCGGTCGCAAGGATGTTCGACGGCTTCAGATCGCGGTGGACGATCCCGGAGCGATGCGCGAACGCAACCGCACGCGCCAGGGTGGCAATCAATTCCGCGGAGCGCTTCGGCGGTTGGGGGCGTGCCGAGAGCTGATGCGCGAGGCTCCCTCCCTCGACAAATTCCATTGTGAAGTAGGGACGACCGTCAACTTCTTCCGCATCGTAGACTTGGACGATATTCGCGTGACGCAGACCGGCCAGGGCCTCGGCCTCGCGGCGAAATCGAGCGCGTTCGTGCGGACCGGCGAAGGCGCCCGCCAAGAGCATCTTAATCGCGACCGTCCGACCGAGCGCCCGATGGCGGGCCTTGTAAACCACGCCCATGCCGCCGCTGCCGAGTTCGGCCTCGACGTCGTAGCCGGGAATGAGCGGCATTCCCGGCACGCGCCGTTCCGGCGCGACCTCGTCGCCGTTCGGCGACGGGGGCGAATCCGGCAGAAATGCGCCGATCTGGGCATCCACGAGGCGAAACTCCTTCCAGCGGCGTCGAACCTCAGCGAGGAGCTGCGGACGATCGCGGCAGACGTCTTCCGGCGTCTTCCCCGAATCGACCATCTCCTGGAGCAAGTCAAATACTTCAGGGTCGTCGGGCATCGGGGCTTTCCTCAATGTGCTGTGCGATCGCCCGGTTCTTCGCCGGCCGCGGCGTTGGAAGCGCTGTCCGGCAGCTCCGAGGCATTCGCACCGTGGGGGCGAAGCTCGGCAAGTCTTTCGGCCAGAATCAACCGTGCACGAGTCAACCTTCTTTGCACCGTTTTGACCGAAGTCCCCACGACGCCTGCCGCCTCCGCATAGGTCAGGCCTTGGACGCGAACAAGGTCGAATATCTCCCGCTCCTCCTCCGGCAAACCGTCAATAGCCGCCCAAATGCGGCGCCCCTCGGGTGTGAGCATGGAAGCGCTCGTGGAGGGCGCCGTCGGAAGGCCCATCACGCTCAGCGGCAGTACGGTGGGCTGTTGATCTAAGCGTCGGGCGAGGTCATTTAGTTGCCAGCGCGTATGTTGAGCGGCCAGCGCGAAGAATTGACGCACCGTTTGGGGACGAACCTTTCGCATCGCGGTCAGGAGGTCGGCGACCACGCCATTCAGCATGTCGTCGGTTTCGAGATTCAGGGGCGCGCGAGTCAGCCGCGGATAACCGCGGTACAGAAGGGCGCCGCACAAGACTCGGAGCCGGTCGACAGCCCGTCCCAGGATCTGGCGAATGATCAAGTCCGTTGCCGGATCTTCCGGGAGGGCATCGAGATAGCGCTGAATGGCGGCCGTTGTCGGTTCTTCGTTCATCGGGGCCGGCGACCGGGGCGAGAAAAACTCTATCAAATTTTCGTGTCCCGCGCCCCCTCTTTGGGATCTGAACGAACTCCTACGCCGCGCCGTGGCATCCCTCAACAAACGGGTTCGAGCGTCGCGGCTGGATCGTCATCATGCAGGTCGATCGTCGAGTGGGTCGGGATGCCCCGATTGGCGAAATGCAGCACAACCGAGTTGCCGCAGTTTTTGCATTTTAACCTTGCGGCCCTTGTCTTAGGCTGGGGCATTCAGCTCGGCAGCGCAATGTAAACGTTCCGCACGGACTGGCACGCGGCCTGCGGGGCAGGCGAGCAACAGTAACACTACTACTACGCTTCCTCCAGTCGAATCGCGGCCCGGCAGCCCATTCGCGAGCATCGAGGACGCGCTCATTTCACCGGCATCGCCTTCGCCGAAATACCTCGATGGGAGAATTGACGTGTACAGGTGGTATCCGTATTGGAACCTTTTGGCCCGGCGGATGACAGTCAGATTTGATCAGGGGGAACGGATAAGCAGATGCTCAACCCATGAGTAAGACCATGGTGAAATTAGCCCCTTCAATCCTCTCCGCCGACTTTGCGCATTTGGGCGCACAAGTGGCCGAGGCCGAGAAGGCCGGGGCTGATCGGATCCACGTCGACGTCATGGATGGACATTTCGTCCCCAATCTCTCGATGGGGGCACCGATCGTCCAGTCGTTGCGCCGGGTGACGCGTCTCCGCTGGAGATCCACATGATGCTTTCGGACCCGGACCGGTTCCTCGACGAGTTTAGCGAGGCTGGCGCCGATTCGTTTCTGGTCCACTGGGAGGGCAACTACAACTTGTCGCGTACGGTGCAACGCATCCGAACACTTGGCAAGCGGGTCGGCGTCGTCATCAACCCGGCAACCCCCGCGGCCATGCTCGAGGAAATCCTGCACGACGTGGACCAGGTCTTGGTCATGACAGTCAACCCGGGCTTCGGACATCAGCCATTCCTAAACACGACTCTTCCAAAGATTCGTCGAGTCCGCCAGATGATCGAGGAGATCAAGCCGGGGTGCGACTTGGAGGTCGACGGGGGTATCGATGCAATGACGGCTCAATTGGTGGTGGACGCAGGCGCCACCGTCCTGGTGGCCGGATCGGCGATTTTTAATAACCCTGAAGGGGTGGCCGCCGCCATGAAACGGTTGGCGGGCAACTAGACTCAACGCATTGAACAAACGGTTCTGATAAAGGAGTTCGGTATGCAACTCGGCATGATCGGTCTCGGCCGGATGGGCGCCAACATGGTGCGACAGCCGCTCAAGGCAGGCCACCAGTGCGCGGTCTTCGACAGGCCGCCCAAAGCGGTGGAAGAACTGGTCAAGGAGCAGGCGTTGATAGCCGCCGGCCAATAACCGTGGGAAAGGCACTGTCCATGAACCCAACAGCCTCTGATGCCCTGGTCTTCTTCGGCGCCACGGGTGACCTGGCTTACAAGAAAATTTTCCCGGCGCTGCAATCGATGGTGAAACGTGGCCGCCTCAACGTGCCCGTGATTGGGGTCGCCGGGCGCAGCTGGACTTCCGATCAACTTCGGGCGCGGGCACGCGACAGCCTGAAGGAGCATGGGGGGGTCGATCCCGCGGCCGTTGACAAGCTGTCCGGGTTATTGCGCTACGTCGGCGGCGATTACCACAGCCCGGAAACGTTTGCAATCGTCCGCAAAGAACTCGGGTCTGCACAGCGGCCGGCCTACTACCTCGCCAGTCCGCCGGCGTTGTTCGGCGTGGTTGTGGAACAACTCACCAAGTCAGGCTGCACGAAGGGCGCTCGCGTGATCATCGAAAAGCCGTTCGGCCACGACCTGGCGTCGGCCCAAGAACTCAACCGGACGCTGCTTACTGCTTTCGACGAGAGTGGCATCTTCCGCATCGATCATTACCTCGGCAAGCGGCCGGTGCAAAACCTGGTCTTCTTTCGGTTCGTGAACTCGTTTTTGGAGCCGATCTGGAACAGCAAACACGTCGAGAGCGTGCAGATCACAATGGCCGAGAACTTTGGCGTCCAGGATCGGGGCGCGTTCTACGACCAGACCGGAGCGATTCGCGACGTGATCCAGAACCACTTGTTCCAGGTTCTCGCGAATTTGACGATGGAGCCGCCGATCCGCATGGACAGCGAGTCAGTGCGGGACGAGAAGGTGAAAGTCCTGAAAGCCGTGCCCCCCATCGCTCCGGAGGACTTGGTCCGGGGCCAGTTCCGCGGCTACCGGGCGGAAAAGGGAGTGGCAGCAGGCTCGAAGGTCGAAACGTTCGCGGCGGTGCGCCTAGAGGTGAACTCTTGGCGCTGGCAAGGGACGCCGTTCTACCTTCGCGCCGGGAAGAATCTGCCGGTCACTTGCATGGAGGTCGTTGTCCGCCTACGCCGGCCCCCATCGCTCTTCCCTCTCTGCACGATCCCGACCAACTATTTCCGTTTCCGTATTAGCCCCGACATGACCATCGCCCTTGGGGCCACGGCCATGGACTCGGCGGAGAAGGGATGCGGACAAGAAGTGGAATTGCAGGTGAACCACCATCCCACCCCGGGAGAGATGGACGCTTACGAACGGCTGCTGGGAGACGCGATGGCGGGAGACGCCACCTCCTTCGCACGCGAGGATTACGTTGAAGAGGCGTGGCGCATCGTCGATCCAGCACTGAAGGGGGCCACGCCCGTCTACGAGTACGAACCCAACTCCTGGGGTCCAGGCGAAGTCAACCACGCGGTCTCACCGCCGGGAGGGTGGCAGAAACCAGTCGTGGCCGCGGGGGCCGGATAGGAGATGTCGTCATGAAGATCGA
>DASZIA010000030.1:0-27985 GCA_035949535.1 Planctomycetaceae bacterium
AAGCAACTCGGGAGCGATGTCCAAAAAGTGGCTCGACGACCTGCAAGCCGGCTCAACCGAATCGCTGAAGAAAGAGTTTTCGTCAATTCAGCGGGACCTCGAAGAGTTGGCCAAGACGAAGGACCCGGCAAGAAAGGCCGAACTCACGCAGAAACTCCGCGAGCGACTCGACGCGCTCACACAGTTTGCCGAGGAACAGACTGGCTCGAAAACCCTTGCTGCCGCACTCAAGCGAACTCAGGAGCAGATGCGGATGGCGGCGAAGGCCGCTGCCTCGGGTGATCCGAAAGACCCGGCGACCGAAGAGGCGCTCAACGCGGCCGCCGAATCCGCCAAGCTCGCCGACAAGGAACTCGAGCAAATCGCGCAATCGGCCAAAGATCTCAAAGATCTCGAACAGGCGCTCAGCGTGCTGCAGATGGCCAAGAACCTCAACAACAAGGATCTGCTTGACGGGCAGAAGATGGAAGGCCTGCAGTCGATGGCCGACTATGAGGCCATGTACGACAAGCTGATGAAAGACGCGAATCCCGACACGGGCGAATTCGGCGAAGGCGGCCCGGTCGACGAAAACGATTCGAAGAAGTCCAAGTTCAAGACCGAACTGTCGAAATCGCAGATCTCAAAGGGCAAGGTCCTGCTGACGCTCAAGACCAAGGGCATGGGCGAGCACGCCGACGTGAAAGAGCAGTACCGATCGGCCGTGCGCGACGTCAAGCAGGGACTGAGCGAAGCCATTCTTCGCGAGGAAATCCCGCCCGGGTACCACGAAGGCATCAAGGGATACTTCGACTCGATCGAGGAAACGCCCCCGGCGGGCAAATGACGAACGGCATGCCTGATCAGAAACGCACCGCGCTCGCGGTCGTCAGCATGATTCTGGCGGGGCTACTGGTTGCCTTTGCGCTCAGGCCGCGTCTCTTTAATCCCAGCGGCCCTGTGATCAACGTCTATTGCGCGCACGATGCCATTTTTGCGGATTCCATCTTTCAAGAATTTACGCGGCAAACGGGCATCCAGGTCGATGTCACGTACGACACCGAGGCGACCAAATCCCTGTCTCTCGTCAACCGGCTGAGGCACGAACGCGAGCACCCAGTATGCGACGTCTTTTGGAACAACGAGCAGGTCGGCACGATGGACCTGGCCCGCGAGGGAGTCCTCGAAGCGTACAAAGGCAGCGGCTACGAGCGGATTCCCGCCCTCTACAAAGATCCGGAAGGTCGCTGGGTCGGATTCGCGGCCCGCATGCGTCTCTGGATCGTGAACACGCAGAAGTTGCAGCCAACGCGCGACAAAGTCGAAGCACTTTTTAAGGAGCATCCCGACCGAGCCGTCGTCGCCGATCCGCTCTATGGCACGACACTGACCCAGTTCACCGTTCTGTGGCAACTCTGGGGCCCCGAGCGGTTGAAGAGCTGGTGGGCCGATCTTCGCAAGCGCGGCCTGCGCCAGGTCGCCGGCAACGCTCCGGCGAAAGACGCCGTTGCCGAAGGAGTCTGCGAGATTGGCTGCACCGACACGGACGACTTTTTTGAGGCGCTCGACGACAAGAAGCCGGTCGCCATGCTGCCGTACTTTGTCTCCGATCCCAAGGCCGGCGACAAAACGAAATACACCATCATTATCCCCAACACGGTCGGGCTCATCCGCGGTTGTCAGCACAAGGCGGAGGCCCAGCGCTTAGTTGATTTCCTGTTATCCGCTCAAACGGAGCTTGCGCTGGCACGCTCGAAGTCGCGTCAGATCCCTTTGGGCGCCGTCGACAATCAACAAATCCCGTCGGAAGTTCGCGAATTGGCTCAATCGGTTCCGCAGGGCTACGATCTGCGGACGCTCGAAACCGCCCGCCGCGAATGCATCGAGTGGCTCAAATCGGAGTCGCTGCGATGAGCTTCGCGGCGGTTTGTGCCTGGTCCTTTCTGCGCAGTGCACTCGTGGCTCTGGCTGCCGCGTTTATTTCCAAGCCGCTCGCAGAGTCGGTCACGTCCTGGCGAGCGCCCATCGGTCGCGGTGGTGGATCGGCAACTCGCGATCGCTGGCGGCGCCAAGCGCGTTTCCTCGGCCGACGATTCATCTGGGGGCTCCTGCTGACTCCTTTTCTCGTCCCCCCCTTGCTCGTCGGTTACGCCTACTACAAACCCGCGCTCATGCTGGTGCACTATCCGCGCACCACCGAGGCGGTCTACTGCGTCGTCTTGTTCCTTCGGTTCTTCGCGGCGGCCGTGCTGATTCGCGTCTTCGCGCCCCCCTCGCCGATCTCGGCCGAGGCCATTCACTGCCAGCGGCTGTTGCGACACCGCGACGAAACGTGGGCGCGGCGCTTCTTCGCAGATGCACTGACCTGGCTGCGCGGTCCCGGACACGCCTCCATCGCCGCGTTTGCGGTCATTTTCTTGTCGGCCTTCCAGGAATTCGAGATTGCCGCGCTGATGGGGATCACCGCAGGCGACGTGCAAGCGCCGGCCAGTTGGACGGTGTGGCTCTTCAACTGGCAAGCCGGTGGGCCGCCGCTCTCCGAATCGCTGGCTTACGCCGTCACGCCGCTGGTCTGCGAGCTAGTGCTCATCGTGCCGGTGCTGATCCTGCTCGGCTCGTGGATGTCATCGCCCTGGCAGGTCGAAACAAATGCCGACGAAGACGCCCGAAGTCGAATTGCCAGCGGCGCCATTTTGATCGTGGCGACGCTGCTCATCGCCGGGGGTCCGGCCTTGATCGTGATGCGGGGCGCCCTGCGCGGCATCCAGGGTCAGGCGGCCAGCGGCCCGCTGCTTCCGGAGATCGGGATTGCCGCGGCGATCGCTTCGGCGACCGTGCTGTTGACGTGTGCGATCTGCGCGGTGGCACTCGGTGCCGCTCCGCGGAAATGGCGCGGAGCGATCGTGTCGCTTTTGAGTCTTCCTGGGGCGTTAGGCTCGCTTGTACTGAGCCTCGGGATGTTGTGGCTCTTTCAGCTCCCGGGACTGCAGGCCCTCTCCCAATCGCTCGTGCCGTTGATTTTGGCCGTGACCCTCGTGCTGCTGCCGCGGTCGTTTATTCTGACGGCGGTCCTTGGTTCCGGGCGCCGCGCACAGGCCGCCCACTGCGCGCGCCTGTTGGCACAATCTCCGTCGGCGCTGCAGCGGCGCTCGGCCGCCCGCCTGATCGACGAACTGGAAATCCGTCGATTCTTTTGGGCCGCTGTGCTCGTCTGGTACTGGGCGTATTGGGAGCTGACGGCGCCGTCGATCCTGGCTCCGCCGGCCGCGACCCCGTTCGTCGTGCGGATGTACAACTTCATGCATTACCGGCAGGACGATCCGCTGTCGGTGATGATCATCGCCTCGATTCTCGTGCCCCTTGTCGCAATCGTCCTTCTGGCGGCCGGGCGGCGATTCGTCGTACGCTGGGTGCTGCAATGAACCCGTCACCGGGAGCATCGGACGGGGGCGCGGCGTCATGAGCGAGCGATTGTGGCATCTCGAAGAGGTTCGCGTGGACGGCTGGGCTCGTCCGCGACTCGACGTCCCCGCCCTCGATATCCTGCGCGGGATCACGGCTGTGCTCGGGATTTCTGGCGCCGGAAAAACGACGCTTCTCAATCTGTTGTGCGGATTTACCCGGCCCGATCGGGGTCGCGTCGACTGTTTCCTCGCCCGAAACAATTGCCGGCTGCCGCTCTTTTGGGTGCCGCAAAACGACGGACTTTGGCCGCACCGGACAGCCCGAGCCCACGTCGAACAGGTGCAAAACGGCGAAGCACGCTCGCCCCGCGATTGGCTGGCGGACTTCAATTTGGACGACCACGCCGCAAAGACGCCGGAACAGCTCTCGCACGGCGAACGGAATCGGCTGGCCATCGCGCGGGCGCTTGCCAGCGGTGCGAGCGTACTTGTGCTCGACGAACCGATGGCGCACGTCGATCCGGCCCAAATCGGCGATTACTGGAAAGTGATCCGAGACCACTGCCACGAGGCCGGAATCTCGCTGATCATTGCAACCCACTCACCCGAGGTCGCTCTGTCGGAGGCTGAGCACGCGATCTGTCTGCGGGATGGTCGCCTGATCTACAGTGGCTCGATGCACGATCTCTATCATTCGCCGCGATCGCCCGAAGAGGCCGCCCTGCTCGGTCCGGCCAATTGGCTGTCGCCGGCCGAAGCTTGCCAGTGGCTCGGGGCGGCGGCTGACAGAGATCGCTGCTATCGCCCCGAGCACTTCGTTGTCAGCGCATCGCCAGACGGGCCATTCACCGTCGAGGAGACGCGGTTTGCGGGTTCGTTCGGCGAAGTCGCAATCTCAGATCCTCGAACGGCCTGCACGCGCCGATTTTTTCATCGCCCCTCAGGCCCCGGACTCCGTAAGGGCCAGCGTGTCGCACTGAAGCTGATTGTTGCGCTGTGCATGTGCCTTTTCGCTTCGGCGTGCGACAAAAAGGATCAGCCAGTTCTCAAAGTGCGCGAGATCCATTACTGGACGGTTCCCCCGCAAGGTTCACGGTTCCCTGCCCCACGCAGCGTGACCTGCGGGCCCAACCACGAAAACTACGTGCTCGACCGGGGAGGCCGGGTACTCGTTTACGGCGAAACTGGGAAGTTGTTGCGCCAGTGGGACATGCCCGACGCGCGGAACGGGAATCCCGAAGGCGCGTGTGTCTTTCTCGACGGGCGGATTGCCGTGGCCGACACGCACTACAGCCGCGTCGTCTTCTTCAATCACGACGGCAAGGTGGTCGGAATGCTCGGGAGTGCGGGGCATGGGCCGTCCCAGTTCGTCTTTCCCGTCTGCGTGACGCAGGACCCCCACGGGAACTTTTACATCGGCGAATACGGCGGGAACGATCGCGTGCAAAAATTCTCGGTCGACGGGAAATTTCTGCTGCAGATCGGCCGCTGCGGGACGGCCCCTGGCGAGTTCGAGCGGGCCAGCGGCGTCGTCTGGCGCGACGGCCTGCTCTACATTGCCGACTCCTTCAATAACCGCATTCAGGTCTTTACCGACGCCGGGGAATTTCGCGCGGTCTTTGGAGTGCCCGGCTCGACCGTCGACCTCGGCTATCCCTACGCGTTGGCCCTTGGGCCCCTAGAGGACCTGTTCGTCATCGAGTATTCGACCGCGCGCGTTTCCCGATTCGACTTAAAAACCGGACGACTGCTCGGCCGCTTCGGTAGTCCGGGGCGTGGCGAGGGACAATTCGCGACCCCCTGGGGACTCGACGTCGACTCGAAGGGGACGATTCTCGTTGCCGACACTGACAATCGGCGGATCGTGGAGTTGCTGCGATGAAGCGGCTGCGCCGACTCCTGCGGACGATTTTCCCGCCGCTCCGGCGACGGGTGACGCTCGGCCAGGTCTTGCTGCTCGTTGTGTTCTTGGTCACGTACTTCGGCACGTGCGCCGCGCTCGTGCTCGCGCGCCAGGTGCTCTTTGTGCGGCCGTCGATGTTCGGACTGATGGCGGTTTGCGTCTGGATCTGGTGGATGTACGTCGCCGGCTATTCCGGACTGCCCGGCCGCCGTGCGGGGATGGCCTTTCTCGTGCGGGCGCTCGTCGTCGGCGTCTTCTGCATCGCGCTGGCCGAACCGCGGGCCGTGCGGACGAGCGACCTCTTGTCGGTGGTCTATGCGATCGACTTGTCCGACTCGATCGGCGAGGGCTCGACCCAAACCGCCCTGGATTTCATGTCGAACACGGTCAGCAATAAGCCGGAACGGGACCAGGCCGGGCTGGTGGTGTTCGGTCGCAACGCGGCTGCGGAGCTGCCGCCGCGGCAAGCGTTTCCCTATGACTCGACCTCTGTGTCGATTAATGCCCACGTCGATCGCGGAGCGACGAACATCGAGCAGGCACTGTCGCTCTCGGCCGCGATGCTGCCGGAAGAAAACGCCGGTCGCATCGTTTTGATTTCCGACGGGGCGGCCACCGAAGGGAGCCTGACGCGGATCCTCGACGATCTTAAGTCGCGAGACATCGCCGTCGACGTACTGCCGGTGCAGTACGACTATTCGCATGAGGTCTGGCTCGAACGGCTCGACCTGCCCCGCTTCGTCAAAATTGGCGACAACTACGAGGGGGTGATCGTGCTGTCGAGCCTGCAAAACGGCTCCGGCCGCCTTGTCGTCCGCGAGCAGGGGCGTGTGATCTCCGAGCAGCCGGTCGACTTCCGGGCCGGAAAGAATCGCTACGTGGTGCCGATCAAGCTGCGCGAGCCCGGCTACTACGAATACTCGGCGACGATCGAGACGCCGACCGGCGCGGACCAGCTCAAGCAGAACAACACCGTCCTCAACTACCTCTACGTGAAGGGAGAAGGGCGTGTGATGGTGGTGCGGGACTCGGCCGGTAAAGCTCAGGATTGGCAAAGCCTCGTCGCGGCGCTTAAGGCCGAACAACGGCTGGTCGACGTATTCACGGCCGAGCAATTCCCGCGCGACGCCCTGTCGCTGATGCCCTACGACGCCGTGATCTTCGTCAACGTGGCGGCTGACTCGTTCGACCCGGTGCAGTTCAAGGCCGTTCACGACGCGGTCCGCGATCTGGGTGTCGGCTTCCTGATGGTCGGCGGCCGCAACAGTTTCGGGCCCGGAGGCTACAACAAAACGCCTATCGAGGACGTGCTTCCCGTCACGATGGACATCACCAAAAAGAAGATCCTTCCTAAAGGCGCACTGGTGATCGTCCTGCACACCTGCGAGTTCCCGGAAGGAAATACGTATGCCAAGCGCGTGACGAAGGAGGCAATTCGCGTCTTGGGCTCGCAGGACGAAGCGGGCGTGCTGGCATTCATGGGCGGCGACTCGTCCTGGGTCTTCGAGCTGACGCCGGTGAGCCAATACGACGCGATGGTCCGCAAAATCAACGCCGCAACGCCGGGCGATATGCCCTCGTTCCAGCCGATCATGGAGGCCGGCTACACGGCCCTCTCCAAGAGTGATGCGGCCGCCAAGCACATGATCGTGATTTCCGACGGCGATCCGCAGCCGCCCAACCCCCAGCTACTGCAGGACTGCAAGGCGAAGGAAATCACGATCTCGACCGTCTCGATTTTTCCGCACGGTGGCGTCGAGGTCGGCACGCTCCAGGCGATGGCGAACCTGACCGGCGGGCGGTACTACACCACGAACGATCCAGAACAGCTTCCGTCGATTTTCATCAAAGAAGCCAAGTCGCTCAAACGGGCGATGGTGCAAAACAAGACCTTTACGCCCGAAATCGGCTTTCCGTCGCCGGTGCTCAAGGGACTGGGAAGTCTTCCTCCTCTGCATGGTTACGTGCTGACAACGCCCAAAGAGCGGCTGACTGAAGAGATCCTGCAAGCGCACCTTCCCGAAGAGGAATCGCTCGACCCCGTCCTCGCCCGCTGGAAATTCGGACTGGGAACGACCGCCGCGTTTACTTCTGACCTATCCACCAACTGGGGCGCCGAATGGGTTGGCTGGGAAGGCTATCGGGCGTTCGTCAAGCAATTGATGATCGACATCGCTCGCGTCCAGGAAGAAGAGCATCTGCGGATGTGGGCCTACTCTTCCGGCACGCAGGGCGTGATCGTTGCTGAGGACTTCCATCCGCAGAACATGTTCCTCGAGATGCAGGCTCAAGTCTCCGGCCCACAGGACAAATCCGAATCGGTCACGCTGCGGCAGATCGCGCCTCGACGTTATCAGGCGACCTTTCCCCTGTGGGGACCCGGTCGCTACCAGGTCATGGCAATCGGCAAATCGGGGGACCGCACGGCCCGCACGCAGGGCGGTTTTATCGTCTCGTATTCGCCCGAATATCTGCGCTTCCGCTCGAACCCGATGGTGCTCGACGAAATCGCCGAAAAGACCGGCGGCAAAGTTCTCAAGAAAGACACGACCGCCGACGAGATCTATCGTTCGCGGCGGCACCCGAAACGCAGCTCGCGGCCGATTTTTGACTGGTTCCTCGTGGCGCTCGCTTGCTTGCTACCGGCCGATGTGGCGTTCCGGCGAATCCAAATCGATCGGAACTCCTTCGCGGCCCTGTTTGGGCTTGGAGCGCGCAAGGGGGAATCGACGGTCACCATGGGCACGCTGTTGTCCCGCAAGCAGACACTGAAAAAAGCCTTCGACGCCCAACGCATGCCACTTCCGACGTCGCCGCGCGGCGCAGGTCCGGCGGGTCCTTCACTCACTTCACCGCCAGCGAGGCCAGAGGTCAAACCTACCGAGGGCAAGAAACCAGCGGACGAATCGACCACCGGCCGGTTGCTTGAACTCAAACGCAAACGCCAGACAGAGGGGAAATCGTGACCACGAATCTACGCGAATCAGAGTTGGCCGAGGAGTTTCAGGTCCTTCAGGCCGAGGCGGACGACTTCGCCGCGATGTTCAATTCGGCCCGCTCGGAGATCGGGCATGTGATCGTCGGCCAGGAGCGGGTCGTCGAGGAGACGCTGACGGCGATTTTCTGCGGCGGCAACGTGCTGTTGGAAGGCGTGCCGGGCCTTGGCAAGACCGAGCTCGTCAAGGCCCTGTCGCGCGTGCTCGATCTCGACTTTCGCCGCATTCAATTCACACCCGACCTGATGCCGGCCGACATCATCGGCACGCGGATCATGACGACCAATGCCGAGGGGCGCTATGAATTCGAGTTCCGCCCAGGGCCCATTTTCACGCAACTTCTGCTTGCCGACGAAATCAATCGGGCCACGCCCAAAACTCAGTCGGCTCTTTTGGAAACGATGCAGGAAGGCTCAGTCACCACGGCTGGCACCATCTACCAACTCAAGCAACCGTTCTTTGTGATGGCGACGCAGAACCCGATCGAGCAGGAAGGAACTTATCCGCTGCCCGAGGCGCAGCTCGACCGATTTTTGTTCAAGGTTGAGGTGCCGTTTTTGAACCGAACCGAGCTGAACGACGTTGTGATGCGCACGATCCTCAAGCGGCCGACCGAGCCGAAGAAACTGCTCGACTCGGAACGAATCCTGGGACTGCGAAAGATTCTCGACAAGGTGGTCGTTGCCGACCCGATCCGGGATTACGCCGTGCGGCTGGTGCTTTCGACGCATCCGGGGACGGACTTCGCCACCGACGAAGTTCGCAAATACGTGCGCTGGGGAGCCAGCCCGCGGGCCGCGCAAGCACTGATCCGTGCAGCACGCGTGCGAGCCCTCAGCCAGGGCCGCGCGCATGCGGGCTTCGATGATGTGCGGCACTTTTCGACAAGCGTGCTGCAACACCGCGTGCTGCTGAATTACGACGGGCAGGCGGAGAACGTAGCCGTTCCGACGCTCATCAAGCAGTGCATCGAGCGGCTGTCGGAAGAACAGGCGTAACGCGCTGCATTAGAAAGGTCGTGTGCCACGGCTGCGACGCTTCGGCTCGTGGGTGTCTCGGGAATTCGCGGAACGAAGTGTCGGCAATCAGTGTCTCTGAAGCCCCTGTCAGGGGGCGTCAGATCATAGCCCAGGGCGTAAAGCCCTGGGTCTCATGGCGATTGAAATTTGGTGTTAAGTCCCGCAGGGACGACAGAATCATGAAGCGTCCTTCGTTCTGTCGCCCCCTATTGGGGGCTTAAGAGGGTGTGGGGGGCATTCTTTCCCCAGGGCTTACGCCCTGGGCTATTATCGACGGCCCCTCCGGGGCCAAGAAAACGCAGTCCGAATTCCCGGATCCTCTCGAACAGAGCTCAGCAGTGGCACACAAGAAAGAGTCGAAAAATGAAGGAACGGCGTAATGCCGGATGACGCGATCAAGCAATTCACCACCCTGTTGGATAACTCGGTCCTCGGCAGGCTGGAGCGGATGCGAATTGCGCCACGCCGAAAGATGACCAACCGCGCGCACGGCGAGCATCTCTCCGGCAAGGGGGGCACGAGCATCGAGTTTTCCGACTTTCGCGACTACGTCGCGGGGGACGATCTGCGGTTCGTCGATTGGAACATTTTCTCGCGGCTCAATCGGCCGTACGTGAAGCAGTTCCGCTACGAAGAGCAGATGTGCGTAGTGATCATCATCGATGCCTCGAGCTCGATGAAGTTCGACGGCAAATTCGAGCGCGCCTGCCAACTGGCCGGGGCCTTTGCGTTAATGGGCTTGTTCTCTCTCGAACCTGTGAGCATTTACGCCTGCGGCCCGAGCGGCAGCGAGCCGGCAATTTGTCCTCGCTGCACGGGGCGCGTGAGCCGCACCCGCGTCTTTCAATTCCTCGAAGGACTGCAGGCGGGGGGCGACTCGGCGATCGAATCGGGCGTCGAAGCCGTGCTGCGACGGCATCGCGGACGGGGCGTCGCGATCGTGCTGTCCGATTTCCTGACGTTCGGCTCGCTGGGCCGGCCATTCAACCTGCTATTTAGCGCCGGATTGGAAGTCTGCGCCCTGCAGATCCTCAGCCCGGCCGAAATTGAGCCCGAGCTGACGGGCGATCTGCGGTTCGTCGACAGCGAGACCGGGCAGACGCTCGACGTCTCCAACGTCGGCGAGCTGATCTCGGTCTACCACGACCGTCGCCGGGAGCTGGAACGTGAACTGGACGAACACTGCCGGCGGCGACGCGGGCGCTTTTTGACGACTCGCTCAGACGATCCGATCGAGTGGCTGTTGTTTGATCGATTGCGGCGGCAAGGCTGGGTGCGATGAACTGGCTGGGCTTCTTTTCATTGGGCAGTGCGTGGCTGGCACTCTTGCTGGTGCCGCTGGTGCTGGTCTATTTCCTCAAGCTGCGGCGACCGCGGCAGCAGATTTCATCGCTCGCACTCTGGTATCAGGTGATCAATGACCAGCGCGTGAATTCCCCGTTTCAGAAGTTCAAACGAAATCTGCTGCTATTGTTGCAAATTCTGGTGCTCGCCTGCCTGGTGCTGGCGGCCATGCAGCCCTTTTTGCCTCGCGCGAGCGTGCGGGCTCAGTACCAGCCCGTTTTGATCGATTGCTCGGCGAGCATGGGGGCACTCGACGTTCCGGGGGGCGAGCGGCGACTGGATGTCGCGAAAAAGCAAGTCCTGACGCTGATCGACAACCTGCTGCCCGATCAGCGTGTCGCGCTCATCGCCTTTCACTCGACGGCCCGTCGTCTCACTGATTTCACCGACAACAAGACGATCTTGAAGGACGCGCTGGCAAAACTCGACGTCGTGCCCGTGCCGAGCCAAACGGTCGATGCCCTGCGGATGACCCAAGCGCTGGCCCACACCGTCCCGATCGAGCGGGTGCTGATGGTTACAGACGGCAACGTTCCGTCCGACGCCGACTTCGAGCTGCCGTTCGACCTCGTCTACGAGCAAATTCCGCCGGGCGGCCCCAACATGGGAATTACGGCCTTCAATGCCCGCCGCTCGGGGCTCGATCAGTGGGAGGTCTTTGTCGGCGTCGAGGGCTCGGGGACGGCCAGCCAGGCGAGCGGAAAGCTCGAACTGTTTCGGGACGGCGCGTCGGTCGGTTCGGAGCCCGTGCTGCTCGTGCCCGGTCGCACCAAGCGAGTCGTCTTTCGCCTCGAATCGGCGAACGCCGCGAGCCTCGAGGCGCGATTGATGCCCGACGGCTTCGATTCGCTCGACTCTGATAACACGGCCTATCTGCAGTTGCCCAAGAGCCGGCCGCTTTCGGTTTTTATCCCCTCGACGTTGACGTCGTTTCGCCGGGCCTTCCACGTGCAAAAGGGGATCGAATTGGCCGACGAAGGAGCAGGGAGCGCCGGCGCCTCGTTCGACGTCGTCGTTAGCGATCGGCTGGACGACGAGAAGATCGATTCCGGCGTCGCCCTTTATGTCGGCTTCGTCCCCAAGGATCTCGCAAAGCTCGTGAGCGTCGGCAAGGGCTCGATCGACGTGGTCGACTGGGAGCGCAGCAGCCCGCTCTTAGCGCATGTCACTCTGTCGGAAGTCACGGGCGTCGAGCAGCCGCGTTCGGCCGAGGGAGTCCGCGACGGCGACTTCGAGAAACAGGGTTATGCGGTGCTGGCTTCGGGCCGCACGGGACCGTTGATGTTGGAACGACGCGTCGGCGTGCGGCTCGAGTACTACTTGCTGTTTCACCCCGACCGCTCGACGCTTCCGTTTCGAGTGGGATTCCCCATCCTCGCCGCGAATCTGTTGGAGATCGGCCGACTGCAGGCCGGACTCGCGGAAGTCCGTGGCAGCCGAACCGGCGTCCTGCCACCTCTGCAGCTCAAGCCGCGCACGACCTACCGGGTTGCCGGGCCGCAGGGAGGGGTTGTCGACATGGCTGCAAACGAATCGGGCGTGCTCAACGGCGTGTCGGCTCTCTCGATTGGCCAGTACCGTGTCTCAGAGGGCGGGACCGAAGCGGCCCGAGTCGGGGTCAGCCTGCTCGATTCGATGGAGACGTCGCTGGCCGCGGTGAAGCAGCTTCGCTTTAAAGAGAATCAGGAAGTGGCCGCGACGAGTGACCGGATCGACGCCGATCGCCCGCTTTGGCCGACGTTCGCTCTGGCCGGGTTGGGCCTGTTGCTCGTCGAGTGGTGGTACTTTCAGCGTCGCCCGGGAGGCTGGCCTGAGAAATGACGAATCGACAACCGCTAGATCACGGTGCGCGATCCTGGGCCGATGGTGGTTCCCCCTCACCCCCGACCCCTCTCCCGCGAGGGGAGAGGGGAGAAGAGTTGCACGCAGCGCGCTCTACTACACGCGGTGGCATCGCTGACATCCTTCCCCCCTCTCCCCCCTGTGGGAGAGGGGGTGGGGGTGAGGGGGAGCGCACGTTGGCCCGGCTCGGCGCAATCTTGTTGTTGGCGATCGCTCTCTTCGTTTGTGACGAAGTGCTGGCGCGGGCGCAGGCTCCTCCCCGCGCGCCGCTGCTCGCGAAACTCGCGCTCCGCTACCGCCGCGCGCGATCCGGTGCCCCGCTCCCAGTCGTCTGGAAATTTGACTGGCCGGAGCGGGTTGTCGCCCGCGGTGCGCTCGAATACGAGGTCTACGACGAGCAGACGCGACTGGGCGAGTTCCGCATCTCCGATTTTGTGCTGTCTCCCGGCAAGAACGAATTCAACGCCCTGTTGCCGGCGATTTTTGTGAACAGCTCGGCCACGTTGCTGACCGTTCACGGACGATTCGTCACGTCCGGCCGCAGTCTCGATTTCGAGGAGCAGACGCTGCGCGTGCCGACTCTTTCCATTCAGTGGTTCAGCGTCGGGGTGATCGCCGGAGCAATGGCCGCGACTCCCGAATCCGAGATGCAGTTTCTCGACAAGATCCGGCTCGAAACTTTTCTGCCTCCGAACGAGGCCCAGAACCAGTCGGCCACGGTCGCGTACGACGTGAAGACGGCCGATTTGCCGAGCGATCCCTTGACGCTTTGCAACTTTGACGTGCTCGTGCTTACTGCCCCGGCGCTCGCGGAGCTGCGCGAGGACCAGGCCGGCGCTGTGCGCAAATGGGTCCGCGCCGGCGGCAGCCTGTGCGTGATCACCGGGGGCGGATTGGAGCCCCGGCATGCCGAGCTGCTGAATGACCTGACCAGCGAGTCGCACGGGCGTGCCAAGTTCGTCGTCGGTCCGAAAGGGTTTTTGTTGCCGGACGAAGATCCGCCGGAAATGGTTCTCAGAGCACCCAAAGGTTTGGGCCGCGTCGCGGTTCTGAGGGCGAAACTGCTGGAAACCATCGTTCCGGACGGGGAAACGTGGCTTGAAACCGCGAACTTTCTGTTGAAGGGTCGCAGGAACAAACTTCCCGGATGGGATGCCGATTCCCAGTTTTTGCAGGCCAATAACCGCCGCGCGGCCCGTGGCGCTCCGAGCCGCACTCCCCCGATCATGATTCCACCGGGGCGTGCTTCCCGATTTCGCGGTCCGAACTCGTGGGTGGGCAGCCTGAACGCCGCCCCGCTCGGGCACCTCGACGAATTGTATGAGCTTCTCATGCCCCTTGGGGTCTCGACGATTCCGCTGGGCGTAATCGCGCTGATCCTTGCCGCGTACATCGCGACCATTGGGCCCGTCGATTATTTTCTGCTCGGGGCCCTGCGACTGCGGCGGTTTACCTGGGTGCTGTTCCCGGTGGTCACCATCGGTTTCGCGGCGTACACGCTCTGGCTGTCTCAGCGTTACCTCGGCTCCACCGATAGCCGGCGGGCGATCGAAATCTACGATTTTGCGCCCGACGGCGCGGTCGCGCGACGCACGCGAATCGAAATGCTGTTTTTGAGCCAAGAGAACACTGTCGCGACGCAGATCGATAACGGCCTGTACTCGCTGGTGGGACGCGGCATCGTGATGAGCCGCGGTCCGGTCCCGAACGCGGCTTTGCGGCCAACGTCGGAGTCGGTCGGCGTGCAGGAGCGTTTTCCAAGCAGCTATCAGATCGTGGAACAAATTCCCCAGTGGCAGCCGGTCCTGAATCGGTTCTTTTGGATCGATCCCAAGCCTTCCGCAATTTACCAGCCGCCCGGCTTGCCCGGCGCCGCGGGGTTCAACTGGGACCTTGCGCGCGACCTGACGGTTAGCCCTGGCGGGGTTTCACTCGCGGAGCGCGTGCGTCGTGCGTTCGGCCCGGATGCCTGCGCGATCGTGCTGCGCGGACCGGCCATGGTCTACGTGCTCAACGACCTGAAAGAGCTGCAGCACTGGAAGGCGAATTCCGCTCGCACGGGGACGAATCCCTTCGGAGTCAACTCCTTGACTGAAACCGTCCGCGAGCTGTGCCAGCGAACGCCCGAACATGTCTTCAAATATACTTCCAACCTTTCGCCCAATGGCGGGCCCGAGCTGGACGACCTCGCTATCGCCGACTCGACCGACCCGGACCAGACGGTCTTGGTCATCGCCGTCGAAACCAACTCGACCCTCCACCTCTATCGCCGCGCTTATTCCGGGAGTCCGTGATGCTCGTCGTCAATATCGAGAACCTGCATGTCGATTACGGCAACATCCACGCCGTCCGCGGCATCTCGCTGCAAATTCCGAGGGGCGAGGTGTATGGATTCATCGGCCCCAACGGCGCGGGGAAATCGTCGACCATCAAAGTGCTGGCGACGCTCTTACCGGGGTACCGCGGACGCGCCCAGGTCAACGGAGTCGAGGTCTCGCGCGATCCGCAGGCCGTCCGCGAAAATATCGGCTACATGCCCGATTTCTTCGGGGTCTACGAAGACCTGACGGCACGCGAATACCTGCATTTTTTTGCCGCGACTTACCGCATTCCACGCGGCCGCCGCGCGGCGATCGTCAACGACGTGCTGGAGTTGACCGATCTGACGCACAAAATCGACAGCCAGGTCGATTCGCTGTCCCGCGGAATGAAACAGCGGCTGGCCCTCGCGCGGGTGCTCTTGCACGATCCCGATTTGCTACTGCTCGACGAGCCGGCGAGCGGTCTCGATCCGCGGGCGCGCATCGAGGTGCGTGAGCTACTCAAAGAACTCAAGAACATGGGCAAGACGATTTTGATTTCGAGCCACATCCTTCACGAGTTGGCCCAGATGTGCACACGAATCGGCATCATCGAAGCGGGCCAGATGGTCGCCCAGGGGCCGCTCGATGAGATTTACCGCCGGCTGCAGCTGATGCGCGTCGTGCACCTGCAGTTGGCCCACGGCGGAGACGAAATGCTAGAGCGGTTGCGGGGCATTCCCGGCGTCGAGTCGGTCGACCAGCAAGTCGATCGCATCGCCATTCGCCTGCATGAGGACCGCTTGTCGGTCGAAGACCTGCACGATGCGATTCACGGCCTCGGCGGGCGAATCCGCATGTACCAGCCCGAAGCGATGGACATGGAAACGGCCTTCATGAAGCTGACGCAGGGCACGACCGCATGAAGAAACGTCGGCTCCAATTCGGCCTTCCGCTCTTGGGCCGCGAGCTGGCCGAACAGGCCTCGCACGCGCGCCATTACGTGCTGCGCTGCTTGTGCGCGATCGTGATGTTCGGCTTCTGCTTCTTTGCTTTGCGAGACTGGGTAGTGGGGGACGAGGCGGCCGGGATGATGTCGCTGGGCCGGGGCGTCCTGTTGGTGCACTCGGTGATCCGCATGCAAGCCCTGATGATCCTTGTGTTTTTGCCGGCCATCACCTGCGGGGCAATCGCGGGAGAGAAGGAACGCAACACCCTGGCGATCTTGCTGACGACGCGGCTCGGCCCGTTGACGATCGTGCTGGAAAAGTTGGCGAGCCGGCTGGTCGTCGTTTTCATGCTGCTCTTGCTGTCGCTGCCGCTGTTGGCCGTCGCCTATTCGCTGGGCGGTATCAGTCTGCCCGATTTGCTGACATCCGTGCTATACCTGGCCGAGCTGAGCCTGTTTGTGGCGTCGCTTTCGCTCATGTGTTCGGCCTGGTGCGGCAGCACGGTCTCGGCATTTTTCATGTCGTATTTCATGGCAGGCGTGCTGGTCCTCGTGAGCGCCCTCGTCGTCGGCTATTCGGTGATCCTGCACGTCGGACAGCCGGGACCGTGGCTCGCGCAGGCGTTGATCGTGCTGGCTCCGGTGCTCTTCCTCACTGTCGCGACTCGCTGTCTGGTTTCCCGGGCCTTTGTGACGCCTCGCAACTTCATCCTCGCCTTCTTCCGCGGGCTGGACCGGCTCTACACGCGGATGAACGTTATCGTCGGCAACGTTGAGTTAGTGCGGGAAAAGGCCCTGCTCCCGGACGACAAGCCGATTGCCTGGCGCGAGACGGTCAAGAAGTCGCTCGGGACGGTGCGCTATCTGGTGCGCGTGCTGGTCGCCATCGAGCTGCCGACGGCCTTTTTGCTGAGCATTGCATCCGAATCACGCACGGTGAATCTCAACCAAGGCCTCGGCGTCGGAAGCTACCTCTGGTTTCTGATCTGGGGAATCGCGGCCATGCTCGTGGCGGTCTCGGCGGCCAGCATTGTGAGCGGCGAGCGAACAAGGCAGACGCTGCCGGTGCTACTCTCGACGCCCATGCCCGGCGATGAGATTGTTCGGGAACTCTTCGCAGGGGTCCGCCGACTGATCACCGTGCTCTGGATCCCCTTCGGCACGATTGCCGCCTACGAATACTGGTTTCACCTGGGGGCGAGTAGCGTCGGCCGGGTAACCATTGTCGAGCGCCTGATCTGTGCACTGTTGGAAATGTCGATCTATCCGTTCCTGATTGGATGGGGGACTTTCTATCTGGGGACCCGCGTCCGCTCGGCGTTGTGGGCCGTGCTCGGTTCCTTGTTGGCAATGCTGACGGTGATTTTGCTCCCGTACGCCGGTGCTCTCCTCGCTATCTGGCTCGACCTTGGCGCCGATTGGGCCCGAGCGTTCGCTTACGCAAGTCCGGCCACGATCGTCATGCTCAACGAAACGCAGGGAGCCACGATCACACACACCTTTTTCAACTTCGTCGCGTTTGGCGGCTTGGCCTTGCTGATCCGCGGCCGATGCCTGCGGCACGCCGATCGGCTGCTTGGCCGCAGCGAAGCGCCCGCCGGTGTTCGCCCGGCAGTCTCTCCGAGTCGCCGCGCGTTCTCGCTGCCTCGTGCGCCCCGCCGTCGAGGGGAGCCCAATCCGCTGCTGAGTGAGACGGCCCGCTGATTCATGTTTGCGGCGAAATCAAGCGAACCTTTCAGCCGCAGGCACATCGACTGGCAAGTTCGTGCGTGCTCGCCTGACCTGAGGTCTCGGCAGGGCCGCCGTGGAGCTTCTGATAGAAAAAATATCCCGCCAATGCAAAGCCGATGGCAATCACAACGACGCGCACTTGGCGCGGATGAACACGCAGAGCCAGCTTGGCCCCGAGGTATCCGCCCAGGATCGAGGCGGCGGCCATCGGCAGGGCATACCGGAAGAGCACATCGCCTTCCGACACGAAGACGACGACCGACACACCGTTGATGCACACCGTCAGAACGGTCTTCACTGCGTTCATGCGGTTGATATCGCCGATTCCCATCATGGCCAGCGCTGCGAGCATCAGGATGCCGATGCCGGCGCCGAAATACCCGCCGTATACCGAGACGACAAGTTGAAAGCCGATCAATCCGACGATCGTTCGACCGGAATACTGGGATCGCACTCCGACGGGCGACTTGCGACGGCGGACCGAATCAACGAGCAACAACAACGTGGCAGTCAGAATCAGCCAGGGGACAAGCGCGTCGAAGTAGGCCGGGTCGAGCCTCGTCAACAAAAGCGAGCCGATAACGCCGCCGACGAGGCTGGGCGCGATCAACAGGACCAGCCAGCGACGTGCATCGCTGAGCTGTCGTCGATAGCCCCACGCGGCCGCGAACGAGCCGGGGACCAGGGCAACCGTGCTCGTCGCATTGGCCAGAACTCCGGCAGCCGCTCCGTGCACCGGCGTCAGCGCAGCCAAGAGCGCCGGAAAGGTGATCAGCGTGCCGCCCCCCGCGATCGAATTGACGGCGCCGGCGACGAGCGCCGTCAGACAGAGCCAGAAGAAGTTAAGATCGTGCATCGAGCGGGCCGGGGATGTCTATCAGCCGTTTTGGCGAGCATCTCCGGCCGGTGTCGAACTTGCAAGCGGGTCGGCGTTGCGAGCGAAACGGATTCGAGGGGGAGGCGTTAATCGAAGTCGCCCTCACCCCGGCTCCCTCCCATCAGAATGAGAGAGGGTGTAAGCCACGCGACCGTCGCCGAGACAGCCCTTACTGATTATCGATCACGTGGTCCCGCAGCCGCATTGACGACGGGAAGTCGCTGGCCACGCGGGCCATCAACACCACCGGCTCGTTCTGCATCGCGTAAAGCTTCATCCGCCATTGCCGCTCCAAGGGCGGTGATGAGGTCGGACTCCACGTCACCACGTGATGCAAACACGTGTGCCAGGCCTGGGCGATGTAGCGCGGCGATTCGCTGGCCAGGCCGATCAAGTACTTGCCGTCGTTGGACACCGCGCCGATCACCGGAGCGACGTAGCGCGTGTGACTGGTGTTGACGGGCAGCGATTCGCCGCCGGCCTTTTGCCAGACGCCGATGTAGTGCTGGGACCAGACGGGGTTATTCCGCGGATCGTCAGCGGGCACTTCGTCGGTCTTTGTGCGTTGCGTCTTGTCGAGAAAGGTCAGTCCCTGCTCGGTGAAGATGAAACACCGCTGCACCCACGTCGGATAAACATTCGGCCGTTCGCCGTAGGGAGTGCTCGCCGAACCGCCGGCCACCAGGTTCGGGCTCTTCTGGAAGCACCAGCAGAGGTTCGGCGTCGGCAGGTTCTCGGGGACTCGGAGATCCGAGGGTTTGAGATGGGAATCGAGCGTCAGCCGTCCGACCGCTTCGACCGTGCCCGTATCCGCCGTGAAAGTCGTCTCGTGGATCAATCCCGGAATGGACTTCACCGAGTGCCGATAAACGAGCGTGTTATCGCCAGGAACCGACACACCCATCAGGTTGAGCTTCAAGAAGCCGTCGCCGGGCTCGTAGACGCACGCGTCGAGCCGCAGGCCAGGCACGCTGGGAAAGATGGTCGAACAGAAGGCGATGTGCCGGTTGTGGAGCCGGGCATAGAGGGTCGGGACCTTGACAGTGTCACTGTTGATCGACTTGGCGATCACGTTGTCGTCGTGGTGGAGCGGAGTCTGCTGGGCGTCGGCCCGTCCGTTCGAGGAAGAACCGTTCGCCGAGAGAAAGGCAGCCGCGGCCACGCCGCCGGTGGTCAACACTTCGCGTCGAGAGAACTTGTTCATGGGTCGCCATTCCCTTGGGAAGACTGAAAAATCCCCGATTTTCGCTGCTGCCTGCAGAGCGCCGGTCGTGCCTGACCGATACTGAATTGACTTTGCCGAGAGCCCTGCGGGATTGAGGCGGGAGTGATAGGACAGATGGGCAGCCGAGGTCAAGATCGGTTCCGCGGCCGCCTCGGACCGATAGGTCCGGCTTGCGACTAGGCCCACTTCCTTGGGCGATCGAACGGCGGCTTTTATAATCCGGCCGTTCCACTCTCTACGGATTTGAGCGTCTGGTAATCCATTCAAGGAGGTCATCGGATGTCGCGAACCCTCAATGGCTCTTGGCGTTCCCTCTCGATCGATTGTCTGGTTGCGGGCTGCGCAGTGGTTTCTTTGGCGACGTCCTTAGTCGCCGGACAACCGCCCCTGCAGGAGCCGATCGTCACCAAGCTCGGTCCGAAGGCCTATCGGGATGGCGACGTGATTGAGATCACAAACGTGACCTCCACGTCACCCAAACTGGAACAAGGCGATTCGTTGACCGTCACGGGGCGCGTCCGGCTCAAGAGCCAGCAGACTGCGAGCCTGTGTCTGTCCGTGACCCAGACGGAAGGTGATGGATACGACGTGGGAGACGGCCCAGAGTCAATGCAGGTCAAGAAGGGGCAGTGCGATTTCGCGCTCAAAATCACGATCAAGCATCGCGGAGCCCTACACATCACGATGTACGATTCGAAAAAGGGTCGACCGATCGGCGGCACGTATTTCGGCACGGCGGAACAAATGCAAAAGATCGCCGACTGGAACGTGGCGTACTACCTCGCGAACTGAGTCGCCCAGCTACTGTGAATCGCCCAGCCGCTTGCCTCTGACCGTCCCGACTGCCTGGTCTGAGCGGCTGGCAATTTGCCGGGGCCGCGTGGCACGTGGCACCACGGCCGGCTGTCATTGGCCGACGCAATAGCTATCCTAATGTTAAGTGCGCTTCGAGGAACGAGGAGGTGCCCCGATTCAGCTGTCTGGACGAATCATGAGACTCCCCGCGCCGGCAGCAGCCGCCGCGCTGCTGATTCTCACGAGCGTGGGCTCCTCGGTCGCGCCCGCCGCACAGCCCGCCGAGCCTCCACCGGTAGGGCCGCCCGTACCGCCCCGGTTCGCCCCCCCAAATCGGGCAAACCCGCAACGAGTTGCCCCGCCCGCCCTCGGACCACGAGTGCTCCCTCGCAGGATTCCACGGCTGCGGATGCGGCTCGACGAGGACGCGCCCGATCGGCCTCCGCTGGCGATCGATCGCCAGATCGCGAAAGAGATGGAGACTGCCGGCGAACTGATCGGCAAGCAGCAGTATTCCGAAGGCATCCATCACCTGCAGCACGTGCTCGATACCCCCGAGGATTCGTGGATCGAGGTTCCCGGACCCCATGGATCCGTGTTCCAGAGCGCGAAACGGCTGGCCGCCGACCGCATCGGCGGCTTGCCCGCGCCGGCGCGCGAATCGTACGAGACCGAGTTCGGACAGGTTGCCCGCCAAATGCTCGACGAGGCATCGCGACGCGGCGACAGCGCCGCCTTGGCCGAGGTCGTCAGCCGATACTTCCAAACCCGCGCCGGCTACAAAGCCGCCTACGCGCTGGGCAACCGGCTGTTCGACGCGTCGATGCCGCTTCCCGCGGCGAATCAATTCGAGCGACTTCGCAAGTCGCAGGGCGGCGCCGCCTTCGAGCCCATGCTGTCTCTTAAGGAGTCTTTCTGCTGGCTCCGGATCGGCGCTCCAGAAAAATGTGCCGCCCTCCTCTCGGAGATGAAGCAGCGTCAGGGCGATACCGTGACGATCGGCGGCCACAAGGCGACGATCCCGGACGGGGCCGAAAGAGCGCAGTGGGTGGCTCAGTTGATCGGCCCTCCCCCGGCCAGCAAAACGATTCCCGTACGAGATTGGATGCTCACCGGCGGAGCGCCCGACCGCAACGCGCAAAGCGGCGACGCTTTGCCAATCGGAAAAGCTGTCTGGACGCAATCGCTGATCCGCGACCGCGACTTGGGCGTTAAGGACCGGTTCGCCGAGATCGAAGCCACGCTCGAGGAATACCGTCGAGAGCTCACCGAGTCCGACTCGCTGGCGATCCCTTCCGGATCGCCGCTGGTGATCGGAAATACGGTCGTGTTTCGCACCTTTGCGCGGCTGCGTGCCGTCGATTTGCGGACCGGCGACCCGCTCTGGGATTTTGCCGAACGCGATCGGTACTACGGAGTTCTAGCGGCCAACCACTACCAGACCCGCCGAAGCACTCGACTGCCGATCAGCCTGGAGCTCACTCCCGATGATCTGCGGCTGTTCTTCGGTGCCCGGGCCTTCCGCGACATGACCCATGCGGGCCTTTCCAGCGACGGTGAGCGGGTCTTTGCGATCACTGAAGGAGGATTTCTCGGGCTCGGTGACATCGAAAGAAGCGATCAGAACGAGAGCCTGGGAGCGCGTAATCACAATGTGCTCTGCGCAGTCGACGTGGCGACCGGCCGCCTCCTCTGGGAGCTGGGCGGCACGCGCTCCGACCGTAATCGCGATCTGGCCGGAACGTTTTTCCTGGGCTGCGGGCTGCCGATGGGCTCGGCCCTTTACGCAATGGGCGAACTCGACGGCGACGTCAGCCTCTACAAGATCGACCCGGCGACCGGCAAGCGAATCTATACGCAACGGCTGGCCGCCCCCCTGGGCCGCCTGCCGCACTATCCGCTTCGCCGCCTCGCGGGAGGCAACCCCAGCTGGGCGGCGGGCCTCTTGATCTGTCCGATCACCGGAGGCGTGGTGACCGCGTTTGACCCCGCCGCTCGCACGCTGGCGTGGGAATACCGCTATCACGTCAACCGACCGGGCGATCCGCGCGACTGGACTGACGCTCCGCTTGATACCGGAGAAGACGAAAAGAGCCGTTGGCTCGATACGGCGCCGCTCATTGTCGAGGGAGCCGCGCTGCTGACGCCCCGTGATTCCGACGAACTGCACTGCCTGAACCTGGCCGACGGCACCCTGCGTTGGAAGCACTCCCGCGGCAACGGGCTGTTTTTGGCCGGAGCCAGCGATGGTGTGGTCTACATTGTCGGGCGCTCGGGCCTCGAAGCCCTCAATCTCAAGGACGGCAGCAACGCTTGGAGCCAGTCTGTCGAGCTTGGCAGTCCCTCGGGTCGCGGGTATCGCAGCGGCCCCTTCTATCACTTGCCCCTCGCCACTGGAGAATTGGCGACCATCGACCTGCGTCACGGGCGAATTGTCACCCGCACTCGCTTTGAGACGGGAGTGCATCCCGGCAACCTTGTCTCGGCCGAGGGGACGGTCCTGATGGAATCGGCCGGGGCGCTCGAGGGCTTTCGACCGACGGCCGAGTTGGAGAACTCGATCGCGCAAACGCTCGAGCAGCATCCGGACGATTCGTCGGCCCTTGCGACGCGCGGCGAGCTGCGCCTCCACCGCGGTCAGGCCGATGCGGGCCTTGCTGATCTGACGCACTCCGCCCGCCTGCAGCCCGATTCGCGCGTCCAAGCGATTGCTGTGGCGACGGTGCTCGAGAACCTGCGATACGACTTTGCCGGTAGCCGCGCGCTGGCGGAGCGATACGGACCTCAGATCATCG
The DNA here is from genome assembly GCA_035949535.1 of Planctomycetaceae bacterium. Lineage (GTDB taxonomy): Bacteria > Planctomycetota > Planctomycetia > Planctomycetales > Planctomycetaceae > DASPSM01. The sequence continues at coordinate 23,160 of DASZIA010000030.1, forward strand.
ATTCCGGGCAGCGCGTCGAATTTCACCGATTGATGGCCGCAGGCCTCTCGCGCGGCGGTGACCTGGAAGCGGCCCTCGAGCACGAACTCGACCTGGTGCAAGACGAGAGTTTGGCCGGGACCCTGCTGCCCGTCGGCGAGGCGCTCAAGGTCCAGGTGTCGCAAATCGTCGCGCCCGAGCTGCGTGAACTCTTCGCGAAGGCGGATCCCGACAAAAGCAGCCGGCTTGCCAAAAAAATCGAGAGCTGGACTGCGCAGATCGCCGAGCACGGGCAGGTCGAACAGTTGCGGCGCGCTGTGGGAGCGCTCGCCGGCCTCCCCGTCGAGCTCGATCTGCGCCGCAGGCTGATCGCCAAACTCACTCCCAACGATGAAGCCGACCTCGTCCGTCAATTGGCGTTCTTGCGCAAGAGCAGCGATCTGAAAACGGCCGGAAGCGCGACCGCACGACTGGCACGGATGTTTCTGGATCATCATCGACCCGAACAGGCGCTGGAACTGTTGAACGAGTTGGGCGACCGATTCAAAACGGTGAGTTGTGCCGGCGGGAAGACCGGAGCCCAGCTCGCAAAGGCCTGGGGCGGCGAGCCGGCCGTCAAGGCCGCTCAGGCTCGACTGGCCCCCTGGCCCGGTTCCGACTGGACCGTGAAAACCGTGCCGTTCGCCCGCCCCTCCGGCGAGCCAGTTTTTCCGATCGCCGTGGAACACGCCAATGGGTCGTTTTATCGCCAGTGGCGGTTTGAATCGCGCAAGCCCAGCGACCAAGCCTTCACGCTCGTCGCCATCGATCCCGCCGGAAATGAGCGCTGGCAGCTCGAGCTGAGCTCCAAGAACCTGGGTCTGGCCGCATTGGGCGAGGTACCACTGGGCATCCGAGCGGAAGGTCCCCTCATTGAAGTGGCCCTCCGCCGCGGGATCGTGCTCTTGGATGGCATCGATGGCACGCAGCCCCCCCGGATCCTCTGGTCGAAGCCCCTCTTTGACCCGCACTGGACCGCTCCCAACCAAATGCGGTCGGAGATCGGACTGATCGGGCTGATGGCGGGCGATCACGTCTTCTATCAAGTTGGCTCGGCTCTCTGTGCCGCGGATATTGTGACCGGGCGGACGATTTGGGAGCGGCGGAATTTCCCGTATCCCTACTCGCTCGAAGGCGACCGGGAGTTCCTCCTCGCACTCTGCCGTTATGAGCCGAACGATCCGAAGGGCGTGCTCCTTCGGTCGGCTTCGGGAACGCAGATCTCCGAAGGTGACCTGGGCGTGCCGGGCCCACTCATGGGCGACTGGCACGGCCGGCGCGTGCTGACGACCAGCTTTACGCCGCGGGGGGTCACGCGCTCGCTGGTCGATCCGGTTGTGCACAAAGTCGATTGGACTTGCAGCTATCCCCTGCCGGCCTGGCCGATCTCCATCGATGACGACGAGTTCGCGATGCTCGATTCTGAACGCACGCTCCACGTCCACTCAGCGAAAACCGGCGAGGAAGTCTTTAAATTCACGTTCGATAACCGGCTGAATTCGCCCCAGCTGGGTGTTCGCCGCTTGGGGAACCGCTATCTCGTCGTTCGCCAAACGGGCGTCTTCCGAATCTCGCCGGGCGAGCGGACTCCGATGGCCGAAGGGGACGGCATCTGGGCCATCGATCGGGATACAGCCAAGCTTGCTTGGAGTGCACCGGCCCGGGCGCCGCAAGTGCTGATGGATCTGCCCGCCCAATCGCCGGTCCTCGTGATGCTGCGACCCGCCAGCCGATTCGAATCCCCGCGCTCGACGACTCTCGCAACCTTCATTTCGATCCTGGAGGCCAAGACGGGCAAAACCGTCTACGAGGGTCGCGAAGCCACGTCGGCCGACCGGATCAACGTCCGCCTCGACTCCGACACCCACACGGTGATCGTGACGACGGACAAGCACCGCCTCGAAGTCACGGCCAAAGCTGCCAATTGACAAGCCGATCCGGCGCGGCACAAATTGAATCGTGCCGCTCATGCGTTCTGCCGTCTCTGAACGCCGACTTGCGCGTCGATCCCCAACACACGCTTCGCGAACGAGAAAATGACAAACCTTCCACCAAGGCTGGCCGAGCTGGCTCGGCACTGGGAATGCCTCAAATTCTCGGTCACGCGGGCTAACCTGCGGATGCACCATACGTTTTATCGGTCATGTGCTTATTGGCAGCGCGGCGAATTCAGCGATAGAAAAGGATGGAGCCTCGCGGACTCCGGCGATCTTTACTCGCCACGCGCCTTCCACGAGACCACCACATCGGTCCTGGTCGGGGGAGACTGTCGAGGCAATCTCTCATTGCAGAATGGCGGCCTCGTTCACATCTACGGTGACCTGCGTTCGACGATCGAGATCGGCCATATGGGCGAAATCGTCATCGGCGGAAGCCTGCTACCGGGTGCGTCGATCGAAGCGGAGGGCATTCATCAGGTGTTTGTGGGAGGTGATTTGAATGGGACCATTCGGAGCCTCGGGAGCCTACACATCTGGGTTTGCGGAAGTTTTGGCGGCCGCATTCGCACAGGCGATCCGGTCACAGACATGTATGTGGCAGGGGACATCACCGGCCAAGTCGAGCCAACCGACGGAGCAAGCCTCTTTTACCTGGATACGGACGGTTTTGTGCCCTACGAGACGCTCACATCGATTGCTGAGTACGGTTACACCGAGTTCAACGCGAGCATTGGGCTGAGCGATCAGCCTCCTGGCATTTACCCGCCCGAGTGGGCTCAAATGGCCAGCCGCAGCCACCATTGCCGTTGGACGATCCATCGCACCAAGGCATCGCCTTGGGAGCTTCCGAGCGACCTCGGACCAAACAAGGCGGGTGACTGAATCAGGATTCGTGGGTCTAAGAGCTCGCAATTCGTGACCGTAGGCCGCCGAGTCGCCCACGCTTGCATGGAGAATTTTCCGCGTTGTTTCTATGCGTCTGTAAAACCGGCCTCCACACTTCGCGTTCGCGATAGTACGATGGATTTAATGCCCTTTTTTGAGCGGCCAGCCGCTCAGTGTCCATGTCGGCGGTCGCGCCGGGGATCTCGTCCCCGCCGGGTACAAAACTCGTCCAAGGGGGGGTGGGGACAGGTTTTCTCAATTGGGATTTCGTCCCCAGCGCGCCCGGCCGAACAGCCAAATCCGGTGGTTCCGCTTCTGGCCCAGGGTGCAGGGACGGGACAAATCGACGGGACGGGACACCGGGACCGGGACGGGACATTTCCCGGCATTCTCGCTCAATATCCAAAATCAGACGCCCACCGCCGAAAATCCTCAAATTCGGCCGGCTCTCGGGCGAACAGTTAGCCGTGCCTTGCGGATATGATGAAGGCGGTCTTCATCGACGCCATTGACAGCCGACACCCCGTTTGAGACGCTGGAGCGGCTAACGTCCCTCCCTTGAGGCCGGCCCGTGCGTGCGCGGAAGCCCAGGCGAACCGAGAGTTTGGGACGATTGTCGAAGATCTTGCAACCAGTGGGTGGTTAGCAAGGTAACGATTTGTGACGGCTGGGGTCGGATCCAAGGGACCTTAAGAGGATTCTGAACGTATGTTGCGCTCGCGTTATTTAGCGGCTGCGGTCATCAGTTGCCTGGCGGTCGGCGGCACGATTCAGGCCGGCGACGTGACCTCGAACTCGGCGCTCGGTCGTAAGGCCGAGAATTTCACGCTGAACGACTTCTACGGCAAGGGCCACTCGCTGGCTGACTACAAGGACAAGAAGCTGGTCGTGCTGGCGTTCATCGGGACCGAGTGTCCGGTGGCCAAAGCCTACGGCGAGCGCTTGAGTGAACTGGCGAAGAAATACGCCGACAAGGGCGTGCAGTTCCTGGCAGTCAGCTCGAACCGGCAGGACACCATTACCGAACTGTCGGCCTTCGCGCGAGTGCATCACATCGAATTTCCGATTGTGAAAGACCTCAACAACAAACTGGCCGATCAGCTCGGGGCCCAGCGGACTCCGGAAGTCTTCGTTCTTGATGCTGACCGCAGCGTTCGCTATCACGGGCGCATCGATAACCAATACGGCGTCGGCTACGCCAAAAAGACTGCCTCCGAGGCGTTCCTCAAGGACGCTCTCGAAGAATTGCTTGCCGGCAAAACCGTCTCGAAGGCCGAGACGGCGTCAGTGGGCTGCTTCATCGGTCGAGTTCGTGCCGCCGATTCAGCCTCGGCTGTCACCTACTCGAACCAGGTCGTGCGGATTTTGAACAAGCGATGCGTGTCGTGCCATCGTGCGGGTGAGGCAGCTCCATTCGCGATGACGAACTACGGCGAAGTCTCCGGCTGGGCCGACGCGATCGCCGAGGTTGTTCGCGATCGCCGGATGCCGCCCTGGCACGCCAGCCCGAAGTACGGCCATTTTGCCAATGACCGCAGCATGCCCGAAGAGGAAAAAGAAGTCCTCTATCAATGGTCGGCGGCCGGCGCGCCAGAGGGAAATCCCAAAGACGTGCCGCCAGCTCCGACGTTCGTCGAAGGTTGGGGGTTGCCCAAAGCTCCGGACAAGATCTTCAAGATGGCGGCTAAGCCCTACCACGTGCAGGCTACGGGCGTGGTCGATTACCAATACTTCCGGGTCGACCCGGGTTTCAAAGAAGACAAGTGGATTACTGCGATCGAGGCTCGGCCGAGCAATCGAGGCGTCGTCCATCACATCATCGTTTTCGCCGGCCCGAAGGGCGGACGCGACGAGGCTCGCCGGCAGTTCCTGGTTGGCTACGCTCCGGGCGCCATGCCGCTGATCCTGCCGAAGGGAATGGCCAAACACATTCCGGCCGGCTCTGAGTTGTTGTTCCAGCTGCACTACACTCCCAACGGGAAA
>DASZIA010000031.1:0-13395 GCA_035949535.1 Planctomycetaceae bacterium
CGTACTTCTCCATCAGATACACGCCGCTGTTCCCCCGCCCCTGCCCCGACCCGGAGACCACCGAGGGCGTGGCCCACTCGATGTGCAGCTGGCAGTCGCCGAATGCATCCTTGGTCTTGATGTCGTGCCCGTGGGGAATCGTATAGCCGTCGCGAATTTCCCACTTGTCGGCCGCCTCCCACTTCGCGAGATCCTTCCCATCGAAGAGGATGGTCGCATCCGAAGGCGCGTCACCGCACTTTGCCCCAGGCTCGATGACCTTCGGCTCGACCCACTTGATGCCGCTCTCATATTCCTTGCCATACGCCGACGTCGAACCGGCAAAACTGAATGCCAAACACGCCGCCAAACTCAACCCGATCGTCCGCCCGGCCAAGGCTCTTCGCTCCCGGATGCCAGTCATCGTTTTCCCCATCACCATATCAGGATTGTTGGATTCTTCGCCGAATGGCGCAGAGTCATCGTCAAATGCGATCGTATCGGCCCGAACGCCCGGCTTCCACGCAGCAGCGGCCCAGTTCCTATGGCCATTGCGAGGGATGGCTATCCCGCTCCGCTAGGATGGAGGTAGGATTCAAAAAGAGGGTCAAATCATGAATAAAACACTTCACGGCAAGGTTCACGGCTGGACCATCCAACTCGATCAGGATCCGGGTGTCGCCGAGGGCCAGGAGGTCGAGGTCCAGATGACCGTCGTAGAGCCGAAGCGAACCTGGGGCGACGGCATCCAAAGTTCGGCGGGAGGCTGGGCTGACTATCCAGAGTTGAATGCAGTCCTGGAACGCATTCAACACCAGCGGAAGCTGGAGCGCTCGCCCCAAATGTGTGACGAATGAGCCATTTATCGGACACCAACATCTGTGCCGCTCATTTTCGCCGGCCACGTGGATTGGCTCATCGCTTCATGCAGTATGGTGGCGGACTCTACGTTCCCACAATCGTGCTGGGTGAGCTTTATGCGGGCGCGTATCACATCATTGCGCCTGCTCCCCTGCTCCAGAAGATCAGCGATCTTTTGAATGACGTGCAGGTGTTGGACTTTGATCGCGCCTGTGCCGAGCAGTTTGGCCAGCTACGCGGGAGCTTGCTGCAGCACGGTGTCTCGGTTCCGACAGTGGACCTGATGATCGCGGCCGTGGCTCTGGTCCACAATCTGACTTTGGTGACGAACAACACATCCGACTTTCAGAGAAATTCCAGGGGCTTCGACTCGAGGACTGGCTTACGCCATGAATAGAGAATGCAGCGCTGACCGTCTTTGCACCGCGCCCGTTCCTTTCGCCTGAATCATGTCGCACTGCGATTGTTTCGCTGGCGACGCGGAGGCGACTTTACAAGCGCCGACTTTTCCCAACAACGATCGCTCTGCGCCGGCTCGTGCCCGCAAGTCCACACGCGGAAAAAATAGCGACTGCTGGCCGCGGGCGTTACGATTGCGCCGAACGACCGGCGATGTGGAGTTTGTAGTGCGGCGTGATTTCGATTACTCGACCTTTTGGAAGCAAGCCATGAGCAGAGCGGGGAGAATGCCTCGATGAGTGCCCAAGTGAAACCCAGGCTCCCGGCTCTGGGGCTGAACACGCGGATTCTGATTTTGGTCGGCCTGCTGCTGGTCACCACGGTTGTGATCACAACTTTGGTGATCAAATCGACCACCCGTCAGTTTGTCGAAGACGCGATCGGCGACCAGATGATCATGCAGGCCCGCATTGCCGCGCACCTTGTGGCGATTGCGGAACAAAAGCGAAATCAAAGCATGACGCCTGCGGAAATCAATCAGCATTTGCGCGAGATCGTGAACTTCGCGAAAGAGCAACGCAATTTTGATTACGAGTTTTGGATCACCGACAGCGCAGGCCACGCGTATTTGCGAACGCAACCCAACGATTTTACGTTCCAGGCCGACCAGCCGCAGGCCGGAGAATTCCTGAGGTTGCTCAAGGACCGCGGCAATCATGAGGACTTCTACGTGCAGGATGCGCGGCAGCGCGAGATCGATCCGGCCGTCTATAAGTACGTCGGCGTCTCGGGAGCGGACAAATCGCGGATCGTGCAGATCGGGTATCGTGCGGACTCGTTACTCGATGAACTGGCTCGCAAAAGCTCGCTGCAGGCTGCCTGGGTCGCCGGATTGGAACTGGCGGCAGGATTGCTCGCCTATTACATCCTCAGACGGTTCCTCACGAGGCCTCTGAACCGGTTGATCCGCGCGGCCCGTGCCGTCGAGGCCGAAAAATATCAGATCGGAAGCCTGGCGGAAGTCTGCGCGCGGAGGGATGAGCTGGGCCAGCTCGCCCGCGTGTTCGAGGACATGGTTCGCAAGCTCGGCGCACGCTACGAGTCGCTGGTCAACCTCATGCGGTCGGTCGTGATCAAGCTTCGCGGCGACCAAACGATGACCTTCGCTAACGACTATGCATCGGAGCTCCTGGGCTTCACCAACGCCGAGCTTGTTGGCCGGAACGTGAGTTTGATCATTCCTCCGGAGTGGCACGAGCCGGTGCGCCGGCGACTTGATTCGCTCACTGAGCGGGACGTGCAATTCAACGCAATCAACGAGAATGTCAGCAAAACGGGAGACCGCTTTTGGCTCTCCTGGTCGAACCGTGTGATCACGTCTGGCGCGGGAGCAGACCGCGAACTGCTCTGTGTCGGTCACAACATCACCGAATCGATGAAACACAAGCACGAGCTGGAAGACACGATTGCCCAATTGCAGACGGCCAGGGCTGAAGCACAGGAGGCAAGCCGCGCGAAGAGCGACTTCCTCGCCACGATGAGCCACGAGATGCGCACACCGATGAATGCCGTCATCAATCTCACCGCGTTAACGCTGGAGACGGAGCTGACCCCAAAACAGCAGCAATACTTGAGCATCGTTCATTCCTCCGCGAGGAATCTGCTCACGCTCATCAACGACATTCTCGATCTCTCCAAGGTTGAGGCGGAGAAACTGGAGCTCGAGTCGTCGCCGTTCCGGCTCCGCAGCGTGCTTGAAGAAGTGACCGAGACCTTCCGCGCCAAGGTTGCCGAGAAGCACGTCGAGTTGATCGTCCACGTTCTTCCGGACGTGCCCGACTGCCTGCTGGGCGACTCCTTGCGAGTTCGGCAGGTCCTGACAAACCTCATCGGCAATGCCTTCAAGTTCACTGAGAAGGGCGAGGTCGTTCTCAAAGTCTCGATCGCCCCAGACCGGGCAAGATTACTGGAATCTCAAGGACACCAGGAGCCGGCAAATGAAGCGAAAGGCAGTGGCGGCGAACCAGAGGTTAGTGTTCTGTTTGCCGTCCGCGACACGGGCATCGGCATCGCGAAGGAGCAGCAAGACCGGTTGTTCGAGCCCTTCACCCAGGCCGACAGTTCGACGTCGCGCAAGTACGGCGGAACGGGCCTTGGACTGGCAATCAGTCGTCGGCTGGCGAGACTCATGGGTGGCGACCTGGCGTTTGAAAGTGAGCCGGGTCGGGGCACAACATTTTTCTTCACGGCCCAACTCGGCGTTCAGGCGGGGCAAGAGACTCCGACGGCAACCCTGCCCGTTGGACTGCGCGATCGGAAGGTGCTGGTCGTGGAAGACACGGCGAGCAGCCGCGAGCTGATCGAGACCTTTTTGACCAGCTTCGCGATTCCTTACGCGAGCGTCGACACGGCCGAAAAAGGGCTGGAAATCGTTCGGCAGCAAAACGGGTCGGACGCGAAGGACCCAATCGGACTGGTGCTGCTCGACTGGTTGTTGCCGGGAATGAGCGGGCTCGACGCGGCCGTGCGAATTCGCAGCCAACACCCGATCCGCGACTTGCCGATCGTCGTGATGAGCGCTTATGCGGGAAAAGAAGAGGAAGCTCAATGCGAAGAAGCGGGCGTTAACGTCTTCCTTCCCAAGCCGATCACGCCATCGTCCTTGTTCAACGCGATCGTCGACGCGGAGGGTCTGAGTCCATTGGCCGACGGGAGAAAGCCGTCCACTGAGGTCGAGGCGGAGTTTTCCGGAACGCGCATTTTGCTGGCCGAGGACAACGAGACCAACCAGTTCGTCGCATTGGAGTTGTTGGGCGGTCTGGGTGTCGAGCTGGAAATTGCCGCGAATGGGCGCGAGGCGGTCGCGATGGCCCAAAACAAGCCCTATGCCGCCATCCTGATGGACATGCAGATGCCCGTCATGGACGGATTGGAGGCCACGCGGCGGATTCGACAGGTGGCGGCGCTGCGCGACCTGCCGATCATTGCCATGACCGCCAACGCCATGAAAACCGACGTGCAAGCCTGCCTGTCGGCTGGGATGAACGACTTCGTCTCGAAGCCCATCGAGCGGGGTTCGCTCGTGCAATCTCTGCGCCGGTGGCTTCCGCTTCGTGGTTCGGGAGCCGCTACGGCTGATGGTGACACACGTGGGCTGCCGAAGTCGGTGGCCGCTCCGATTTTGAGTGCAGCTGCGAGCAGTCAAACCGCGATCCCGGTGCTGGAGGGGATCGATCTTGCTGAGACCGTTCGCCGACTGGCAATTCCCTTCGAGCGGCTGCGACCCGTGCTGCTGCGCTTTGCGGACGGACAGCAGCAAACGCTTGAGGACCTGCGGGCCGCGGTCGCTGCCAACGATGCCACTGGCGCGCGCAACCATGCCCATGCCTTCGCGGGCGCCGCCGGCAATTTGGGCGCCGAGAAATTGCAGCAGACGGCCCGCGACTTGGAACTCGTAGCGAGGAAAGGGGATTCGGACCTGGCCGATCTGTTTCGCCAGGTGGAGCAGGCCGCCGAGACTGTATTTCGATCGATCGAGTCGCTCCGCACGGAGCAGCCCCGCCCCGTCGCACCAACCGTTCGGCCGTCGCCCCCGGGTGACCCCGAGTTGCTCCGCGCGCATCTCGAACATCTGCAGTCAGTCCTCGCCAGCGGCGATCTCAGCGGCTCGTCGGCAATTCTCGAGGCGATCTCGCAGATCGATGTGCCGGGGGAATTGCGGCTCTCGATCACGCGCCTGAAGGAGTTTATCGAGGGTTACGAGTACGATAGAGCGTCCGAGGTTGTAGTCCAGCTGCTCGCGGGCTTTCCCACCGGGGAGAACCGATGATCGATCTTTCGGAATCTCGCGTGCTGATCGTCGACGACGTCAAAGCCAACGTCGACGTGCTCGTCGCGGCACTCCGTGACGACTTTAAACTGAGCGTGGCTCTGAACGGCGAGTCGGCCTTACGGAGCGCGGAGAAGGTCCCGCCCGATCTCGTGCTCTTGGACATCATGATGCCCGGGATGGACGGCTATGAGGTTTGCCGTCGTTTGCGGGCGTCTGGCCAGACGCGCGAGGTGCCAGTGATGTTTTTGAGTTCGCTCGAGGACGTCGCCAACAAGGCCCGCGGCTTTGAAATGGGGGCCAACGACTATCTGACCAAGCCCTTCGAGATCCTCGAGGTGCAGGCTCGTGTTCGTTCGCTGCTCAAGGCCAAAGCCTACTCCGATGCGGTCAAGGAGAAAATGGCCAACGAGCTGCGGATCGCCCGCGAGATCCAGCTCGGGATTCTCCCCTTGGAGGTATCTTCCAGCTCGCGAGGGACCGGCCTCGACATCCACGCGGTGATGGAGCCGGCCCTTGAGGTCGGCGGCGACCTCTACGAAGTGCTGCGCTCGGGCGACGACCGGGTCGTCGTGGTCGTCGGGGATGTGTCCGGCAAAGGCATCCCCGCCGCGCTGTTCATGGCGGTCACCACAACCTTGATCCGCGTGGTCGGCGACGGGCTAGAGCGGCCCGAACAGATTCTCTCGCGGGTCAACGACTTCCTGGCGGCTCAAAACCCCCAGAACCTGTTCGTCACGATCGCCTGTGCGGTGTTTCACCTGCGGGACAAGAAGGTCACGTACGCCAGCGCGGGGCACCAATCGCCCGTCCTTCTCCGGTCTGGCGCTGCACCAAGCCTGCCCTTCGAGGCAACTGGGATTCCCGCGGCCATTACGCCAGGAGCAGAAATCACGAGTAAGTCGCTCGACTTGCGGTCCGGAGACTCGCTCCTCTTCTACACTGACGGCGTCACCGAGGCCTTCAACGCAAAAGGGGAACAATTCGGTGAACGCGGTCTCGTCGAGCATCTCGGGAAAATGTCCGGGCGAAGCGCTTCGGAATTGGTCAACGGCACTCTCGCGGCGGTTCGCACTCACGCGGGGGGCCATCCGCAGTCCGACGACATCACGATTGTGGCGGTGCGCACATGACGACGAACTACGATCCGATTGCCGAACAATACAAGCGATCCAAACAACAGCCGTGGCGAACGCACATCGAGGCGTTCAGTCTGCTAAACCTGATCGGCCCAGCGGACGGCCTGAGCGTGCTGGATATGGCCTGCGGAGAAGGTTTTTACACAAGGATGCTGCGGCAGCGTGGAGCGGCGAGAATCACCGGAGTTGACCTGTCGGAAGGCATGATCGAATTGGCGCGCAAACAAGAAAGCGTGCATCGGCAGGGGATCGATTACCTCGTGGGAGACGCCCGCGATCTCGATTTGCCCGAAAAACGCGACCTGGTGATAGCCGCCTATCTGTTGAATTACGCCCACGACCGCGGCGAGCTTCAGGCGATGTGCAACGGCATCGCGCGCTGCCTGAAGCCCGGCGGACGGTTCGTGACGGTCAACGGCAGCCCGAGCCTGCACTTTCCGACCGCGCCTTCGTATCGCAAGTACGAATTTGGCACGAAAGTCGTCGGCGACTGGCAGGAAGGCGCCCCGATCACCTGGACATTCTTCTTGAGCGACGGCTCATTCGAGATCGAGAACTACCACCTCGACCTAGCCATCCACGAGGACGCGTTCCGCGCCGCTGGCTTCCGAACGATCCGCTGGCACAAGCCGCAATTATCGCCTCAGGGCGAAGCCGAATTTGGAACCGAGTTTTGGGCCGACTTTCTATCGCATCCGCCGATTACATTGATCGAATGCGCGAAGTAGTCCACAGGACAGGCGTCGTCAAAAGAAAGTGCCGGGCCCCGCGGCCCGGCACTATGAAATGACAGTCGATCGAGAGCAGTCGCGAATGCGGCCGCTCCAGCGGCAGATCAGGCGACTACTGAACTTCGCCCGAACCCGCCTTCTTGATCGAAAGCGTCCCTTTGATCGGGGCGTCGTCGTAGCACTTCAATCGCAACAAGAGTTCCACGTCCTCAGCCACGACCAGCTTCTTGCCGAGCGTCTGGAAGTGGCCGTCTCCGTACTTGCGACCGATCTCGCTCTTGGTCATTCCGTACTCGGTGACTGTGTCGAGATGCACGCCATAGAGGCCCCTGGCCGTCGGAGCCTGGAACGACACCGCAACGTCGTAGTCACCCGGCTCGAGTTTCACGTGCACGAACTGCACGCGTCCCGCCAGATCGCTCGGGTCGAGGTGGAACGAGAACTTCGATCCCGGCTCATAGGTCGCCGGGGCAGCGGCCGGGTGCTCGATAAACGGTCCGGGAACCGAATCGGTCGGGAACACGCCGAAATGATAGTCGAGAATGCTGATGCGGTTCTCGACGGTGAAGACGTGCTGTCCGCCATCCGAATGGAACTTGGCGGCGCCGCGGACGATGCGGTCAATTTCCTTGGCCGAAAAGATCCGCTGGCCGTCGAGCTGGCAATTGAAAATCAGGTTCGAGTTGTCCTTGTCGGCGCGGCGTCCATCGACGACGGCGACGTAGTCACCAGCCGGCAGATCGAGGGCGAAAAAGTGTCCCCGCTGTTCGGCCAGCCGTCCCGAGGCATATTTCCCCAGCTCGAGTGAAGCCGGAGCGCCAAAATCCTTGCCCGGCTTGACGTCGGACTTCGCCGCGTGCGACTGGGCCGGCGCTTGAGCGATCGACCGGCTGACTACGTCAACCACCTGCACCATGGCGGCGGCGTTCTTGGCGTCGTGGAATTCGCCGTTCCCGGCCTTGGCAATCTGGGCCACCGCGGCGGCTTCCTTTTCATTCATATCGAAGCCGATGACCGTGAGGCCTCCCTTCAAGCGCTGGTTCGACGCGAGCTTGTGAGCCTCGGCAACCGGATCGCCGTTGCAGGTCTCCATTCCGTCGGTAATCAGCACGACCTTGGCAAGGCCAGTCGACGAATCGAGTTCCTCGCCGCCCTTACGCAGCGCGACCGCGATCGGCGTGTGGCCGACCGGTTGCAGTCGCTCGACGATGGCCGTCACAGCAGCGCGGCTACTGTCGGAAAGACGCGACAGCGGACGCATCACTTCGACCGCCGAACAACCCTGCTCCCGGTTGTGGCCGTAAGCGATGAACGCGAGCTGGCGGCCGTTCGGAATGGCATTGACCAGATCGAGAGCGGCCTGCCGGGCGACGCCCCATTTCGTCTTGCCGTCGCTGGTGCGGTCCCGCATGCTGCCCGAGCAATCCAGAATCAGCACAAAGTCGGTGATGTCGCTGGAAGCGGCGGCGACGTGGCCGGCCGACGCGCCCTTCTTCTTGAGAGCCTCGATGAGCTTGTCCGAAGCGCCCTTCGACTTGAGCACCTTGATCTGCTCGTCACTCAGCGTGAAGGCGGTCGCCGAGTCATTGACCGATTTGAGGATCCGATCCTCTTTCACTTCGAGATCGAGATATTCGACAAGTTTCTGGAAGGTCATTGCCGAGTCGGCGGCAAATCCGCGCGGGACGCCAGGCGAGGCCAACGTGGCCGCACCCAGCGTCAACGCGATCGCGATTCGTTTGAAAGCGCCACGAATGACCATGCTCTGCACCTTTTGTACGAGTGGAAGGCGGTGAATGCCCCTGCCGCTCGCACCAGCGTCGCGTCGCACAGGGCCCGCAGTGTGCACCCGTCCCTCGCCGGGTGTTCACGAGAACTTATGTCACTCGTTGGGGCAGTCAAACAGCGCGGTCTCTGACGGAGTTTTCGTCGCGTTGCCTTTTGGCAACAGCGTTGCGGCGATTCAACAGCCGCGCGATCGAGGCGCGGCGCCGTTGGCAGAACCGGAAAGCCGTCCTGCGTTCGCGGCACATCTTCACCGGCGACGCAGGGTTTGCCGGTTGCGAGCCCATCTGCTTCGCGGCGCAAAATTGGAAATGAAGAACGCGTGAGGCCGCCAACGAGGGCGAAAAATGAGCCGTCCCGATTGGTTCAGGCAACTCACATCAGCTCTTTCGTTCCCGGAAACTCAAACATTTCTCGGACTCGTCGTCAAACGACCCAATTACGGGAATGACGGGTGCGGCCATAACGTCCGAGCCGTCACGCGCTACTTGGCTCGACCGCCGCGCGCAGTTCTTGGCCTGCGCTTACCACCGTCTCCCAGGGTCGCGGCGAGTCGCCACGCCTCCTCGAGCAACTCCTTTAGTTCCCGTCGCTTAATACTTGCCATCCGCACTAGGACCAGGGGGTAGTTTACGTAATGGTCGGTGACTGAGTAGGTCTTGGGATCAGCAGCAACCCGCACAGCACGCTCCTCCGGGTCGATCCGGACAACCAGCGACTCGCCGTCCTGGTGCTGGCGGACGAACAGTGTCTTGCCCACGTGGAATGCCGGAGTGCCGTACGACGTCCCCTCGACGGCCCCGGGGAGCCCTCCGGCAATCTCCCGCACCGAGTCGAACGAAATCATGTAGCACCCCCTTCGGGTTCTTCGCGCGAGATCGTCAAATCGCGGTTGTGAGCTGCTGAATGTCCATCGCGCCAGTCTACAGCTTCCAATCGGAAAACTCGGGAGCGCCGTGCTTATTTGAAACTCGCGAGCTAATCGTAAAGCTCTTCCGGCTTCGGCTTGTCAGTGGAGAATCTGACCGACCAGCTCTTGTGGGCATCGTCGCGGCGAACGTAAGGCGCGGTTGAAGATGGCGGGGCGCCCGGTTTCTTGCGCACGCGACGGTGAGCGAGAGAACTCGTCACACCAAGCCAACTTTGCAGAAAACGAGGGCCCTGAGGCTGGGAACGGGGCCCAGGAGGAATGCCCACCACACTTCGTAACTCATTGCCGGAGGAGGGACTCGAACCCACACACCCAGTTACGGATACTGGATTTTGAATCCAGTCTGCGCCTCGTTTGGGTAACGTCTAGGCGACGTTGGGATGACACTAAAACACTGTGATTTACGGGATAAACGGCCATTCCGTGATCCCGGTCGCATTGCACTCGCATTGGGCTGAAACAGCCAGTGCTGTTACCAAGCTGTTACCAAATTATGCGACGAATAGTGCTGGCCAAAGCCGAGCTTGGAGCCCAAGAATCAGTTTCTTCCGAGCGGGCCTGAACCTCGATTGACGATAGAACGTTTATCGATGGTCTCAAAGTCATCGCCGTCGGACGGGGGGTTTTAGGCGGTCACGAAAACTGCGGCCCAAAACATTCTGACCAGAGACGAGTCTTGGAAGAGTCATCGTCGGAGGGAGGCGGGTGTGAGCACGATCCCGCTCGAAATCGCCTTAATTCACGGCGTTTTTCACACGACTCCCGGTCGCTTTTAGACAGGTTTTAGACACGTCGCAGCGGGGGTGTGGGATTCGATCCCCACGCGAAATCTCCGCCTGAAGCTGCGTTCGGTTCAAGGATGCTAAGCGGCAGCGATTCTTCGTGGGTCTCGCCTTCCGCTGCATAGATGCAGTCGGCCCGCTGTCCCGTTTCATCGATGCCCAAGATCCTCATGTTCACAATGTCTGCCCGCAACTTCACCTGCTGACCCTGCTGAAAGGTCCGTTTTCGTGCCACTGTCCACTCCTCGAAAATGCCTCGTGGTTGATCGACGCAACTTCAAGATCTCAGATTCGAAGAATCCGTCAACGTTTTCTTAGACACGTCCGGACACCGGCGGAGGTGTCGTGGTCGTCGTCGTGGTCGTGGTGACAGCCGCCACAATTACGCTTGTTCGCACGGCGCGTGTGGCATCCTGATGCGTTTCATCGGTCAGGTCTTCGTCGCGAATCTGCCGATAGCAAGCGTAGTGCCAGTCGAGAACTTCGATCTGGCACCTTTCGAAGCAGCTAACAGCACCGTTTAAGAACGTGACCGCGATCAAGCCGCCACAGGCCCGACGCAGGTTGCTAACCGAGAAAAAGCTGCCGCAGATCTTGCAACTCATTGCGTGTCCTTTCTTGGAGAACTTCCTTCGCTCCTTGCGGCCATTTTACCGCGACTTGGCGAAATCGCGGCCGAAAAAACCCGCTCATGGGTCATCTGGTCGATAATCCAGACTCTTGGTCGGAATTCTGTTCTGCGGCGGCATCGGAAAGATCGCGTGGAGAGAATTCTTGCCGATCGGATCGCGGCGGCCTTTTCGCTCGCACGGACCGTTGATCTGGTAGCCGGAAACCGCCTCGATGTTCATCAGCGGCATGCAGCGGCACATGATTCCGAGAAAGATCTTCGGGTCGGCTAGCTCGCTGACGACTAACTCACATTCACGTTCCTTCCCGTCCAGCGACATCGGCTGGAGCATAACCTTTCGCCCATTACGGACTGCGGCTTCTTCCAACTCCGGCCGCGTGAAGACCCAAATGTCAAAGACGTACGCACGCCCCTTCGATTTCTGATAGACGTCGGACAGTTCGAAGATGATGTCGCGAGGCCGCGGTGCCCGCTCAAGGTCGTCGAAATCATGCAGGCCCCAGCAAACGACGTTTGCGGTCGGCCCGGTCCGAATCGGTCTGTCGAGCGGATCGATTTGGACGCCAACACCTTTCGCACCCGAGACGACGGTCTGGGGTACCTCGCCCGAAAAATGCACGACACCACTCGGATGGACTGACAGCTTGATTCTTTTGGTTGTCGAGAAGGCTCGGCAACGGCCCTGCGGAATTTCCTGTTCCCTCTTCCGGTAATCGACGTCCATCTGAAAAATGAAGCCAGCCCGCTCGCGATGATAAGGAATCGAAACGGCGAAGCCGCCGGTTGAATAGCCGACGATTTTGCAGATCTTCTTCGGCGGACGCTTCGGAGTCAGCCGCAACAGAACGGTCGCGTTTGTTCTTTTGGGAGGTTTTTCGGGTTCCATTGTTCGCGTTTATGCCTTGCCGTGCGGACCGTGAGTGATCATGCGATCGTAGAGCCCGTGGTCAGCTAGCGAGAGAACGTCGAATGCGGCTGCATGCTTCAGAGTTTCGATCAGCGAATCGCCGTCATCAAAGGCGACAACACCTTGAAAATACGTCGTCGAGCCAAAGAACGCTTTACCAAACTCGTTGACGAAGTCGCAAATCGCCTTCAAGGCATCGTCGATCGACCGAATAGTGATTTCGGGCAGTACGTCCGTCGCGGGCGACAGCGTCGTCATGTCGAGATGCGAGATCCGTTTGTTTCGATGTTTGCGAAGCGGTGCACACTTCAGCTTCACGTCGTCGTGTCGCTTCTTTAACTCGGCAGCGAGGGACGCGACTGATGGGTCGGTCAACGAATCGACGATTTTCCGAAGCTGCTCAATGACGATGGATTCTTCGATAACGTTGCCGCTTTTGTCCGTCTTCTCAGCTCGCTCCGTCAGGCGGCAAATGTGCAGAAACACCGTGTCGAACATCATGTCTCGCAGGGCATCGAAAAAGTTCCCTGCCATTTGATTCATTAACGCATAACGAGCCATACCCTTTTCAAGTGCCTCCTGCTGCTCGTCGGCATCGTCGTGTTGTTCCACCACGAAAAGCTGTTTGGCGATGTTCCAGCGGTAGTGAGTTTCGGAGATCTCCGCTTCTAAGCGGTCGAAGATTTCCTTCTGCGTGGCTGTCAGCGTCGGCACTTCACGGCCCCTCCTAAGAATTCGCAAAATCACTTCGAAAATAAGCCGAAAAAACGTGCACGTCGGAGGCACGGTCAGGAAGACCACAGACTCCCACAAAAATCGACCCCCAGGGGGAATGTCAGGCGATTTTCTGGTTTTTGCGTCTTCGCGTTGTGGCAACTCACGCACAGTGATTGCCAGTTCGATCGGTCCCAGAATGTGGAACTTTGGTCTTCGAATCCGCCTTCTTCTGCCATTCGTAGAAACCGTCGGCCGGAATCAGGCAGCGACGATGCTTGAATGAAGTGCGAAACGACGGCTTCGTCGCGACCGTTTCGGCGCGGGCGTTGATCAGCGGCGGACCGGCTTTCGGGTCCTTCGACCACGCCGGCACGAGGCCCCATCGCATCATCGACAGCTCGCGGCTCTTACATAGTCATCGACGTCGGGAGGAGATCTGAGGGTGGTCGATCCAGTGAGTGATTTTGCGGCTTTGGCGATAGGGCACTGGCTAAATCGGCAAGGCTTCTCCGGACGCAAATTCCACAAGTTGGCAGAATTTGTTTACCAGTCTCAATTGAGGGATGGTCCGGCAAGGCGTCTCAAGTAGTTTTGGGCTTGCGGTGACGATCGCCAGGCATTGGGCACGGGACAGAGCGACGTTGAGACGGTTGGCGCTGAAGAGGAATTCGATGTCGCGCGGCAAGCATTCCGCATCCGACGTG
>DASZIA010000032.1:0-2256 GCA_035949535.1 Planctomycetaceae bacterium
GAAGTTGACCCCGTAACGACGGCGCAGCTGGTCCGGCAGCATGGTCTTGAGTGTCAGTCCGAGGAAGCCGTATTCGACCTCGTAACCGTGACACAGCGTGTCGATCACGCGCCGAGTGAATTCGTCGATCGGAATCGCAAAGCCGACCGAGCGCTCGTAACCCTCGAGCGCCGCCAACGAGGTGGTAACTCCGATCAGTTCCCCGCGCAGGTTGACAAGCGCCCCGCCGCTCGTCCCCAGCTCCATCCGCGTATCGACTTGCAGCAGCGTGCCGAACTGGTGGATGCTGCTGTCGGCCTGGGGGAGTCCGAACTCTCGCACGCGCGTTGGCGCGGGACGGCGAGAGATGTTGCTGATCATGCCCCAACTGGCCGTTGCCGACCCGTCGCGGGCGATCGCGTACGGGTTGCCCAACCCCAGCACCAGCTGGCCTTTTTCAAGAGGCATTGTCTCGGAGCGCAGCGTCAGCGGCTTGAGGTCCGCTGGCTTCACCCCCATCGCGGTATAGTCGATGGCCAGGACGGCCAGATCGCTGCGCGGATCGCCTGCGAGGATCTGCGCGTAATAGCCGCGCCGATCGCCGAAGCGGACGTAGATCTGGCTTTCGCCGGCTTTGGCGTTCGGCCCGCCGTGGACGACATGGTAGTTCGTGAGAATATAGCGCTGGCCGCCACCGCTCGGGGGAGCAATGACGACACCCGCGCCAAACTCATTCGGCACAAAGTCGGGGTTTTCGGGCCGGTCCGATTCGAGGCGGTTTTCGGGATCGATTTCGAGCACATTAAAGCGACCCGAATTTGTGCTGGGACGGACGCGCGCGATGCTCACAATCGACGGCTCGGCGCGGTGAATCACGTCGATCAGAACCCGCTGTAGCGAGGTCGCGGCGGCAAGGCCTTGCGCGTCGTCGGCAAGCGCTACCGCTGGGAAAGAGCCGACGAGTCCGATTGCGAGGACACAGAAGAGCAGGGGAAGGCCAAAAAACGACCGACCGGATCGCGGGTGGCGGCGAATTGCGAGTCGGCAGGCAGTCATCCCGTAATGGTAGCGGCCCGCGGTGCAACACCCAAGGGGCGAGCGAAATCGAGATCCGCGCCTCGATGCCACAATAATTTGGCCGCCGCAGTCCGAGCGAAAAAAGCCACGGCTGAGCCGAGTTCAGCCGTGGCACACGAGTCTTTTTTGTGACCGGTCTACTCCGCCGGCTCGCCGTTGGATTCTTGGGGCGCTCGGACGAGGTATCCGCGTTTTTCCATGACCTTTTCTTTGATCTTGGCCAGCATCTCCGGATTTTCCTCCAGATACGCGCGGGCCTTTTCGCGGCCCTGACCGAGGCGCACCTCGCCAAAACTCAGCCAGGTGCCGCTGCGATCGATCACGTGATCTTCGACCGCCAAGTCAATTACGTCCCCCTCGAGACTGATGCCGCGGCTTCCGAGCATGTCGAACTCCGCCGTGCGGAAGGGGGGCGCGACTTTGTTCTTGACGATTTTGGCCTTGATGCGAATGCCGGTCGTGACTTCCCCCTCTTTGAGGGTGCTGATGCGGCGGACATCGACGCGGCAGGAGCAATAAAACTTGAGGGCCCGGCCACCCGGCGTCGTTTCGGGACTTCCGAACATCACGCCGATCTTTTCGCGGATCTGATTGATGAAGATCACCGTCGTGCGGGACTTGGCGATGGCGCCTGTGAGTTTACGCATGGCCTGGCTCATCATGCGGGCTTGCAGGCCGACGTGCGTATCGCCGATGTCGCCATCAAGTTCGGCCTTCGGAACGAGCGCGGCGACCGAGTCGACCACGATGATGTCGACCGAGTTGGATTTGATGAGCATCTCGGCGATTTGCAGAGCCTCTTCTCCGTAAGAGGGCTGGCTGACCAGCAACTCCTCCAGGTTGACGCCCAGCCGCTTGGCCCACGACGGATCGAGCGCATGCTCGGCGTCGATGAAGGCCGCGATGCCTCCGTCGCGCTGGGCACTGCCGATGGCGTGCAAGGCCAGAGTCGTTTTGCCGCTCGATTCAGGACCGAACAGCTCGATGATTCGTCCGCGGGGAAAGCCACGGCCGCCCAAAGCGATGTCGAGCGAGAGGGCGCCGGTCGAAATTCCCTGGATGGCGGGGCTCGTCGCCTCCGTGAGCTTCATGATCGAGCCCTTGCCGAAGGTCTTTTCGATCTGGCCCAGCGCGTTGGCGAGCAAGACTTCCGACTCGCTCTTGCCGGTCTCCGGCTTCTTGGTCCGGTCTTTGCCGGCC
>DASZIA010000033.1:0-10600 GCA_035949535.1 Planctomycetaceae bacterium
GCACTCAACGGCCAGGATTTTCAGGGGCGGCCCCTCACCGTCAATGAGGCACGTCCCCGCGAGGATCGCCGTGGCGGCGGCGGTGGTGGCGGCGGCGGCGGACGTGGAGGCCGAGGAGGCGGGTACGGCAACCGATACTAATCTGTTACGCCGGCGGTACGAACCGCCGGCTGTTTCTCGATCTCAAGACCCTGACCGACGCGACCGGTCAGGGTTTTTTTACGA
The DNA here is from genome assembly GCA_035949535.1 of Planctomycetaceae bacterium. GTDB lineage: Bacteria > Planctomycetota > Planctomycetia > Planctomycetales > Planctomycetaceae > DASPSM01. The sequence goes on from DASZIA010000033.1 coordinate 226, forward strand.
TTTTTTACCTCGTCTCCCATGCCACGCGTCCTCGTCACACTGTGTACTTACAACGAGCGTGAAAATCTCGGCGCGCTGGTTCCGGCGATCCGCGTCACACTGCCGGAGGCCGACGTGCTGGTCATCGACGACGGTTCTCCCGACGGCACGGGTGCACTGGCCGACGAGTTGGCGGCCACTGATCCGCGGGTTCGCGTGCTGCACCGTGCCGGAAAGTTCGGGCTGGGCTCGGCTATCCTGGCCGGACTGCGTCAGGCGATTGCCGATGGCTACGACTTCGTAATTAACATGGATGCGGATTTCAGCCACGACCCCCGGCATTTGCCGGCATTGGTGGCGTGCATGGACCGGGTGGACGTTGCCATCGGCTCGCGCTATGTCCCGGGCGGCGGCATCGAAGGTTGGGGCCCGCTGCGGCACTTGATGAGCCAGGGGATCAACTGGTACGCGCGCCTCTTGCTCGGCCTTTCGACGCGCGACAACAGCGGCGCCTTTCGCTGTTATCGCTGCTCCAAACTCGGGCAAATCGATCTCGATCGCGTGCGAGCCCGCGGCTACGCATTTCAGGAGGAGATTCTCTTCCATTGCCGGGTGGCTGGCTCCCGCTTCGAAGAAACCCCGATCGTTTTTCGCGATCGCCGCTATGGCACGTCGAAGATCGACTGGCGCGAATCGGTGGCTGCGCTGTGGATCATTTTTCGGCTTGGGATGGACAACCTCTGCGGCCGACGCCAGCCGACCATCAACGGACCCTCTTAGCAACCGATTGGCAGGGCGAACCAAGTCCGCCTTTGCACGTCACCTCGGCTGTACAGATCGCCGCAGCTCGTTTTTTTGATTGACTAATCCTCGCGGCCGATGTAATACTACATGCAGTAGTACTTGACAGCATAGTTTCGAGAGGAATCGGATGTCCCGACGTGCTTTCGACGACCTGGGTGAATTGCAAAAAGCGGTCCTGGAAGTGGTGTGGGCACTCGGCGAGGCGACCGTCAATCAAGCCAAGAGCAAGCTTGGCCGCCGCAAGCTGGCCTATACGACCGTCCTTTCGGTGATGCAAAAGTTGGACAAGGCGGGCTGGCTCATTCACCGCGAAGAAGGACGCACCTACGTCTATCGGCCAACGATGACTCGCGCGGAGGCGAAAAGCAGCTCGTTGCGGCAGTTCATCAACCGCGTTTGTGGCGGCGATCCCCTAGCAATGTTCCAGCATCTTTTGGACGCCGAAGAGCTCACGGTGAGCGATCTGGCCGAGCTGCGCAAGATGATCGATAAGCGACGAAAGGAGCTCTCCCATGATTAACCCACTGATCGATTCTGCTCTGTTCGGGATGGGCTTGTTCGGGCGGGTGTGTTGCATCGTTGCGTGGCAATCGACGCTGTGGCTCACCGTCGGCCTCATAGCCGCTGCCATTTGGCGTCGCCAGGCGAGCCGAGCCCACTCGTTACTGCTGCTCGCGACGTTCGCCGCGATCGTAACTCCGGCGCTCACCTTCTTCGTCAGCCGCATGCAATGGGGGCGCCTGCCGGGTCCTGCGGTCGTAGAACAAGCAGCGATTGGCAACGGTTCCGAGGAGATTGTCGCCGCCCAGCCAGCGCCAGCGCAACCTGCCCAGGTCACTGAGCGAAGAGCCGCCGAGATTGAACGCTCTGCGGAGACGCCAGAGGTTCGGCCAAGCGACCGCCGGCACCTCAATCCAGACGAACCGTCCACCAAGCTCGAACTCTCCGCGAGCGCATCGATGCCGACAACAGCCGTGTCGGCCCGGAGGCCGTGGATCATGCGCTCGCTACAGGCGGCAATCGGGGTATGGATCGCGACGTCCATCGGGTTGATGGTCCGGTTGATCGTTTCGCTTAGCGCTTCGTCTCGCATGGTGCGGCAATCCGACCCACAAGCCGACCACCAGCTTCTGATCGCGTTTCGCGAGGCGGCCCATGCCGTCGGTGTGAGGTCTTCGCCGCGCTTGCATGTTTCTCCAGCCGTCCGCAGCCCTGTGATTTGGTGTTGGGGAATGCGCCCCACGGTGCTGCTGCCGGAATCGGATGTCGGACAGCCGACGATTCTGTGGCGCAGCATCTTTTGTCACGAACTCGCGCATTTGGTTCGTCACGATCATTGGTCGGCTCTCTGGGCCGAGTTGGCAGTCATACTTGTTCCGTGGCAGCCGCTGGCCTGGCGCGCCCGCCGGCGCTTGGCATTTCTGCGCGAGCAGGCCTGTGACGATTGGGTGCTCTCCAGCAGCTGCGTTGCGGCGACCGACTACGCGGAATCGCTGTTGCAACTCGTGCCACAGCGTTCCCCAATCCACGCCTTGGCGGCGGTCAGCAGCAACGAATCCCTCAAGAAACGGCTCGAACACGTTCTGGGAGGCGTGCGAGTCGCGCCTCGAATTGGTTTGCTGTGGATCACCGTTGCCAGCCTGCTCGCTCTCGGCGCGATCGCCGGCATCGGCTTCGCGCAACAGGGCAAGCCGTTGCAACCTGAGGTTCGTGAGTCCGCCAGCGCGCCACCACCCGAGAAGAGCACCGCATCGCGATCCCGCCCGTCGGTCGAAAAGGCCACCAAGGGAGTCACGCTCGACGAAAACGCGATGACAATCGTTCGTGGCACCGTCCTGCTGCCCGACGGCAAGCCGGCAGCCGGAGCGAAGATCCTGGCGCTGGGGTTTTGGTCCCCGGGCTCCAAGCATCTGCCCATTGCGACAACGATGACTGCGTCAAACGGCTCATTCGAGATTCGAGTCCCGAAACTGGTGCCGTACCGCGGCGCCGCCGTGTCCACGATTGCGGCAGTCGCTGAGGGTTGCGGCACACAAAGCGTCTCCTTGCGAGAGGCATTGTCAAAGCCACCTGTCCTCAGGCTCCTGCGCCAGGTTCCGATACACGGCCGCGTCATTGATGGGACTGGAAAGCCGGTCGCGGGCGTCCGCGTGCAGCTGCGGGAAGCTCAAATGCCGACTAAAGGCGAGAGCCTCGACGCGTGGTTGGCTGCGGCGAAGCTGGACCTCGCGAACGCTTACTGGAAGATCGGCCAGTGCCTCCCTGGCTACAACGACGAGAGCCAACAGGCGATTCGAACGGACCACGACGGGCGGTTTACGCAGTTGGGCATCGGCCCCGAGCGGTTGGTGACCCTGCAGCTGAGTGGCGAAAGCATCGCCTCGGCCGAAATTGGAGTCGTGACCCGCGCAGTGGAGCCGTTCACGCGCGCACGCTTTGGTGGGCCGTCCCAGGTCTTCGGGAGCGATTTCACCTATCAGGCGCAACCGACGCGGCCCGTTGTCGGCACCGTTCGCGACTCTGTCACGGGCCAACCCCTGGGCGGTGTCGGCGTCGAGCTGCAACACCGTCACTTCGTCCGAACCGAAACCGATGCCGAGGGAAAATTCCGCCTGGTCGGCATGCCCACCACGCCTGTCCTCAAGGACATGAAGCAAAATCAAATCAACGTTGTGCCGACTAGCGACCAGCCCTACTTCAGGATGAATTGGGTCGAAATTCCGCAGACGAGTGAAACGGCGCTCGAGCCGGCGACGCTCGAGATCAAGCTGCGGCGCGGGCTGTGGATTACAGGGCGCGTGACGGACAAAGTGACCGCCAAGCCTGTGATGGCCGTGGTGGAGTATTTCCCCGGCGCGACTAACCCGTCCGTCAGCAAGGCTGAGTGGCGAAAAATGTCACTCCTCGAGCGCTACCCGACGCGACCCGACGGAACCTATCGTGCGTTGGGGTTGCCAGGGCGCGGGATCGTCGCCGCAAGCGGCTTGTACCCACTCGTGTTTCGCAAGGGTGTCGGTGGGTCGGCAATCCCAGGGGTTGCTGAGAACGGCGCACTTCCGACATTGACGCCCGGCAACATCTACGCGGAGGACTCGCTCAAGGAGATCGATCCGCCGGTGGGCACTCAGTCGATTACATGCGACCTGGCACTTGATCCGAGCGGAAGAATTCGACTCACCCTAGTCGATGCTGCCGGAAAGCCGGTGGAAAACACCCGGTACGTCTGTAGCGCGCCCGTGTATATCGTTAGCCACCCCGAATCGACGTTCGACGTCGCCGCGCTCAGCCCGAAGGAATCACGGATGTATCTGATCTGGCAAGCGCAACAAAAGATCGCCAGGCTCTTCACCCTCGAGTCCGACGAGAAGGCTCCGCGTGATTTTACGATCACGCTCGTTCCGTCGGCCACCATCAAAGGACGCATCGTCGACGAAGCGGGACGGCCATTGAAAAACGTGTTCGTCGTTCCCTCAGCCATGCGGAACGGCAAAAGGCCATGGTCACTCGATCAGTTGTTTAGCGCAACGACAGATGAAGACGGGCGCTTCGCAATCGCAAATCTTGGGGTCGGCTGCGACGGCTACCGAATCGATGCCACGTCGCCCGAAGAGGAAGAAGCCACGATCGCAGAAAAGGTCGAGATTGCGGCTGGCAAGACGATTGATCTCGGCGCAGTGACGTTCCGCCGAAAGAGATGAGAGAGGGCGACCCACGGGCGGATCGGCATTCCGAGCATCAGGCGGCCCGGCGCACCCAGAAGAGCGCCCGACGGGAATCGAACCCGCACTCGCAGCTTGGGAAGCTGCCGTGATACCATTTCACCACGGGCGCGCGGCACCTCGCTAAAAATCGCGGGCGCGCCGTCCAATCTATCGGTCGCGCCAAACACGGTCAAGCGGCGCTTCGCGTCGGCTACTTTGCTCAACGAGTGCTGGTCTCGGCGGCCAATCGAGATCCGTGCGACGCGAAATCCACATCGACGACCGAGCGTGTGCCCCAGAGCCGAATGCGCCGGTGATCGTCGTCGTACGTCATCTGCAGGATGTGATTCGGAAACCGGTCGTCGTCGAACGCAAGCGTCTCGCCGGTTTTGGCGTCGATCACCTCGACCAGCATCGAGCGGTGATTGCCGTTGAGTCGATCGCCGACGAGGGCCACCATCACCAACACGGGTAGCCGCAACGTGGGCACGCGCAGCACGGTTCGCTGGGCGAACGCGCGTTTCCAGAGCACCTGGCCCGAACGACGCTCGATCGCAACCAGGTTACCACGCAGGTCCGCGTGCGGCAGGGTCGTGTCGGTGCCAAAGCAATACGCGTAGCGACGAGGCTCGGGGATGGTCTGCATCGGCTGCAGATTGACGTAATAGCAGTTCGCATCGCGAAACGCCGATACCTGGGACAAGTTCTGAAATTCGCGCGCATCGAGTTTCAAGTCAACGCGGACGGCACCCGTGTGACCGTCGACGATCTGCATCGCGCCGCCCGCTGTGATCACCGCCACTTCGTCCTCACCCGTTTCCTTCCAGAGCAGCCGCTCAGAAATGGGCGCGTCGTAGAGCAGTCGGTCGGTCAAAGGATCCCAGAGGCGCATTCGATGCGAGCCCTCGTGCGAGGTGAAATAGAGCAGGCAGCGGCCGAAGGCTCGTCGCTCGGGAATCTGCCGAGTTGTCGAATCGAGGCTGCCCTGGCGCAATTCCTCGCCCGTTGCCGTCCGGTAGACCGTGTAGCTCAGGTGATCGGAGCCAAGCACGACGAGCGCCTCATCGTCGCCAAAGATTCCGCGGTTCGGATCGGCAACCAAACCTGACTGCGGATCCAGATCGGTGCGATGCCAGAGCAGCTTCCCAGTCGCCGGATCGACCACGAAGAGATGCCGATGGGACTGAAAGGTGCAAAACGACGGCCCGGTTGGGCCGACAAGCGCGGCGTCTGGGTCCCTGGCGATTCGTGCTGGCGAGTTCGTCCAAAACGGTTTTTGGCTGTCGCGCTCGAGCAGCGAGATGCCGTGGAATGAAGCGCGGCTTCCCAGGGGAATGAAATGACCGACTTGGGACGTGGCCGCCAGCGTGAGGCCCCAATAGTGCGCGGGGATTTCCAGCTCGCCGACCACGGTCCCGCTGAGTCGATCGACAATATTGACCTTGGGCTCGTTCGCGGTGCCGGCATCGATCAATTGGAACGCCGACGCTGCGCGCGTCACGCCGGGACGTGAGGCGTTGGTGTACTTTTCGGCTAGATCATTGTTGCAGTGCTCCCACAGCGTCTGCGACAGACGCGCGCGACCGAATGGCCTCTCGGCCGACTTCAGCCGCGCCCAGGCACGGCGAGTGAGGCCGTTCCGCCGCAACTCGCCGACGAGTCGCTGGGTGTCACTTGGGTCTCGGTTCTCTAGTGACTCCTGTTTTTCCAGTTCGATCAGCAAGTCGGCGGCCTCTTCGGCCAGACCCACACGGTCCCAAAGCAGCACCAGCCGTCTTTGCGCCGCCCGCGCGGTTTCGGGCCGCGGGCTATGCTCACAACACAAGAGCAGTAACTCGGAGCGTTGCCACTGCCCGGAGGAGGCGGCCACATCAGCCAGACGCAGCCGAACCAGGTCGGCCTCCGGCCAATTGCCATACACCGCCAGAAACCGCTCCAACAGTCCACAATCATTCGATTGCAGTGCGGCCCGCTGTTGCGCGCCGATTCGCGACGTCGCGATCTTCAAGGCGTCGTTTGAGAACGAGTGGCGAACACGTTCGTCGGTCGCTGCCAGCCACGCCCTCGCGGAGACCAAGAAGGCCTGATCATTCTGCGAGGTGAGCAGTCCCTCATTCCCGAGCGAGCCAAAGGCCCGCGTTGCGTCGAAAACTGCGCTCAGGTCGCCCGCGCGAATTCCAACTTCCGATTTGGCCTGCAGGAAACGAAAGCGTTGAGTGGGCGTTTGCGACAAGCTCTCGAGCTCATGCAAGCGGTCGGCAGGGCGGGCGCACCCCGCGGATAGCTCCTCGATCAGCACTGTTCTCTTGAGGCGTTCGGCTCGTCGACTTGACTCGTCGGGGAGTCCCCGGGCAGCGATCTGCGACAGGTAGGCCTTTGCGTCAGAAACTTGTCCAAGCGCCAACTCGAGATCAGCCGCCAGCGCGAGATCGGATGGCTGCGGCGGACCGGAAGCGAGCCTTTGCTGTACTCGTTCCAAGAGTGACTCGGCACGCGGGTAGGCGACAATTTCGCGGGAACCGCAGGAAACAATCAGGGAACCGGCCGCGACAAGGTTCCCCGGTGCCGACTGACCTCGTTGACCGTCGGCGTCGTGCGAATCATCGTCCGTCGAGAAGTCTCGACGGAAATCATTGCGTTGCGGCTCTGACTGCTCCAGGTTGTCCTCGTCGTGGGTCGACAAGTCCCGGCTTCTCATGCCGGTGCGAATGTCGATTGCCGCGATGCGGTTGTCCGCAAGGGGGATGAGATATTCGCCACCCAAGCGAACGCCCGAGCCACAGCTCTCGCCAATTCGAGTCGACCACCGTTCGGCGCCATCGGCCAGAGACAGGCCGCGGCAAAGACGCTCCCCTACGACCATCACTACGCCGTCGGCAGCAGCGGCCACGAATTCTCCGTCGCCCCGCGGCTTCTTCCAGATTCCGCGGCCCGTCGAAAGATCGAGACATTGAATCGCTTCGGATTGGCGCGGCAGCACTACGACCTGATTTCCCTCGACGAGCACGACATTGGGAAAGCCCGGATTGCCGAAGGCGTGCCGGCACGCGAACGACCAGCTGGTCTCGGTGCCCGAACCATCCTCGTCCGCGCAGTAATAGGTCCATAAGAGCGCCCCGTCGAGAGCATCGACGCCGACGAGCATGCCTGCCTGCGTCGGGCAGACGATGACCCCACCGCCGCTCGCAGGCGTGCACGCGAGGGTGTATCGCAACGGCTCTTCGTCGATTGGCCGGTCGACATAGCCAATTCCCTGCACCCAAAGCACGGCGCCGTTTGCCGCGGAGAGTGCCACCAGATTGAGCTGACAATCACATTCAGTGATGGCGTAGAGCCGACCATCGAGGGCCAGCGGCGGACCCAGGAAAAAGTGGCCGTGCAGCGGCTGCTGCTCGATCTTGTCGCCCGCCCGCTCGGCTTCCTTGGCGTCGATCGAGCCGTCGCCGTTACTGTCCAACTGCTTGAATTGCTCGGGTGTGCCCAAAAACTCGGCCTGGGTGATGCGGCCGTCGTCATTGGCATCCATCCGATAGAACCAATGCGAGGTGCCGACCGCCCCACCAACTGTCCAGACCGGCTTGACCAACCCCGCGGCATCCCGGGCAGGATTGTGGACCTCGAGCGCGATCAACCGGTTTGCATTCCGCGAGAGCCGTTGCGAGCCATGCTGTGTCTCTCCGGTCTCGTCCATCGGCACTCCGGGCTGCCGCGGACGAAAATCCATGGAATCAACCGCGAACACGCGGCGGCCGTCAGTGGTCAGCGTTCCCAGGATCGAATTGGCGGCGTAAGCGCCCATCAGCACGTCGTGCGGCGTTTCGTGCGATGAGTTGCTGTCTGCGGCTAAGCGAGGTAGTTCGGTTTCCGCGAGCGCCCGCGCAAGGGAAGTCGTCGGACCGTATGTCCAGAGTTCGCGACCCGAGTTGATGTCGAGCGCGCGAAAGCCCGAGTAATCACGCAAAACAAGTGCGCCTCCGACGGCCAGCGCCGACTGTACGGCGACGGGCCGCTTGTCATCGCGCTGCGACGATTGTCTTTCCCAGCGCCTGACCAGGTCGCTAATCTCGGAGCTTGACGCGTTCTTGGGCTGGATCAGGTCAACGCGCCATGTCGGCGTCATGTAGGGAATGGCCGAAGATCCGTTGCCGAGTCCCACGCCCGGAGGAACGGCGGCGAACGACTCAAAGGCTGCCCGCGCATTTTCGACACGCTGCCCCCTTGACGGCTGATCTGACGCGACACCTTCATCAAGGGCGGCCAGGTCGACCGAGCGCGCAGCCGCCGCCTGGTTGCCTTCTCTGTTGAGTTCACGTGGATCCGGTCCGGCCGAGATCGAATCTGAGGATCGAGTGCCCATGCCGCGATCGGCGAGCGATTCGCCGCCGCACAGCCGTTCGGCGACGCGCACCTTGCGCAAAATCTTGGCGTCAACTCGTTTTCGGTGGCACGGATCGGCCGCAAGCAGCCGCCACGCGCGAGCCGCCAGAGCGTACTCCCCGCGATCGAGCCACCGCGTGGCGAGCCAATTCGTCGCCTCGAAACCAGAAGCAGTATGGAAGAAGCGTCGAGCCACCTCGGCCACGACAGCGGGTTCAGACGCGGTGAGTCCGCGTTCGAGCAAGCGCTGCGCTTCGGTTGCGTGCACCCAATCATAGAACTCGCGCGTCTTGCCGCCGGCGGCGCTCAGCAGATCGAGGGCCCGACGTCGAGCGCTCGCCAGGCGATGTTCGGACGGAATCCAAATGAAGTGGTCACCGGGCTGGTCGAGGACTTGCTGCAGCTGTGCGACCGCCCGGTTGATCTCGCCTATTCGCAGCGCTGACTCGGCCTCGTCGAGCGCACATTGGATGGTGCGGTCTCGAAAGACCGCTTGACGCAGCATTCGCTGCTCGCGGCTTTGGACTTCCTCGGTCGCTTCTTCAACTGGCGGCTCGCCCTGGGGGGCCGGGTCGTCCAATCCGGCCGAAGCCCGAATGGCGGCTGATGCCACGAGAAGAGACAGTCCAACTGACAGCACTCGCGCAACCAAGGGCACGAGTCCCCGCGCTTCCTTGCGCTTTGCCCGCTTGGGGGCCAAAAATACGCCTTCGCGCATGGCAATTCCTTTCGACACATGCGCATGTGAAAAAATCTGGATCGGCAACGTCGGCGAAGCGTGCGCCGGAAACCGACAACGGGCTCAAAGCCTCCCAGAGTGAAATCGCTCGCGATCCGTGGCAGCCGTTTGCGATCCGGGGTTAGCAATCCGTGCGTTCCCGGCGATGGGGCTGCGAAAACCGGCGGAATCTACCAGTTTCGCGGTTTCGGATCGAGAGAAGTTGATGCGGGTCGATCCGCGCGCCGTAAAACGACGCAGCCCGCAGCTTTTTCAAGCTGCGGGCTGCGTGAAAGGTCCCGGCGATAACCTACTTTCGCACCTTTCGGCACTATCATCGGCCCAAGGGGCTTAACTGTCGTGTTCGGAATGGGAACGAGTGTTTCCCCCCTGGAAAAGTCACCGGAAAGAGACCGGGGCGCGGCGCAAACCGCGCCCTGGCCTGTTATGCAAATAGATAGCGATTCAGTGGCATCCGCACACTCTTGCGGAGCAAGGCGAACGGAAAGAGTCCGCACGCCAATGCGTTGGACAAACTGCTTTTGGGCAGTGTGTCGCGTTCAAGAAGAAAATCAAAGTGGTCAAGTGTTCGTCCGTTAGTACTGGTCAGCTGAAGCGATTACTCGCCTTACACAACCAGCCTATCAACCTGGTAGTCTTCCAGGGGACTTTAGGACCGAAGTCCAACGAAACCTAATCTTGGGGATGGCTTCGCGCTTATATGCTTTCAGCGCTTATCCAGGCCGTACGTTAGCTACCCTGCGGTGCCACGAGCGTGACAACAGGAACACCAGAG
>DASZIA010000034.1:0-10602 GCA_035949535.1 Planctomycetaceae bacterium
TTCGGATTGAGTTCGGCGATCACGGTCAGGCCGTTGTCGAGCTTGGCCTCATGAAACTTCACGCGGATCCTCCAGGGCCTGCGGTCCGATGGTGAGAATCGTGAAATCTTCCGCGGGATGCGCGTGGACACAGTCGAGCACGTCCCGGACCGTGAGCGCGTCGATTTTGTCGCGGACTTCGGCCAGGGTGGTGACTCGATTGAGGTGGTACCAGTCGCGAGCGATCGAAGAGGAGCGGGCGATGGTCGATTCCTGCTGCATCACGAGGGCGCTCTTCGCCCGCGCCTTACAGCGGGTCAACTCGTCTTCGCCGATTCCTTTGCCCAACTTCTTCAGCTCGCTGATCGTCACGTCGAGCGTTTCCTGAGCGCGTTCGGCCGTCGTGCCGGCGTAGCAAAAGATTCGTGCCTCGTCGCGAAGGCTGGCGAGACTCGCGTGCACCGAGTAACACAACCCGCGCCGCTCGCGGACCTCGGTAAACAGCCGCGAACTCATGCCGCCGCTGAGCACGCTGACGGCCGCCCAAGCAGCGTAATAATCGGGATCGCGATACGGAATCGAATCGTAGGCGATGCCGATGTGCGTCTGTGTCGAGTCGTGCGTGATGTGATCGCGCTTGGGGCCGCCCGGCGACGTCTCGAACGTCGGCGCGGGTCGGCGTTTCCAACTGCCGAACAGATTGGCGATGAGGTCCGAGACTTCCTCGACGTCGACGTTGCCGGCAATGCCGAAAATCGATTCGTCCGGGCGGAAACACTGCTGGTAGTGGGCGGCGATCGACTGGGGCGAGAGCGCCGGCAGATCGGCCAGCGATCCTTCCGACGGCAAACCCCAGGGCGCATCGAACGCGTGCCGACGCAGCTCGACCATGATCTTCTGCCGCGGCTCGTCTTCGATCGCCATCAGCGATTGCTCGACGCCCGCGCGGGAGGCCTCGAACTGATCCTCAGGCAGCCAAGGGCGCAGGATCATGTCGGCATACAGTCGCAGCGCCTGCGGGAGATTCTCGGCGAGCGTCGCGCCGGTGAACGTGAGGTGCACGGTGCCGACACTCTCGCTGTGCTGCACGCCGAGATTGTCGAGCGCGGCTGAGAGTTGCTTGCTGTCGCGCTCGCCAGCCCCGCGCGGAATCAATTCGCACAGGACCGAGGCGGAGCCGTTCTGGCCAGGCGGGTCGTAGACGCTGCCGGCCGGCACGAGGAACGAGACGGCCGCCGACTGCACATCCTCCATCGGCTCAATAATCAGCGTCAGACCGTTCGCGAGCGTCCGGGTTTCGATGGTCTGATGCTTCATCGCAGCGGTCGGGCCGACTCCATAAGTCAAAGTGATCGCAACACTTAGAGCGATGTCACGAAAAACGGGGAGGACCGGGCGCGGTCCGCCTGCGAGTATGATTGCACATCCCAGATGGGCCGACAAGGCGTGCGGCGAAGAGGACCGCGGGCGCAATCACTGCTTTTTTGCCGCGATCCGCCTGCCGGGGTCAGTCTTTGGAGCTGTGTTTGACTTTGGATTTTGGACTTTTGCCCTGGGGTAAGAAGTCGTCCAACGGCCCCGTTTCAATGAACCGTCGCGGGCCGGCGAGTGCAAAAAGTTGCGGCATGTCGAAGTGCTCGAGGAGCCCAAAGCAGAACAGCTCGGGCGCCTGCTCGAGTGTCATGTTTTTTTCGATCACATCCTTGAGACCGTTCAAAGGTCGCTGCAAGTCGAGTTCCCCGACCGCAGTCGCCTCGAGAGCAGCGGCCACAAGGGCGATCAGGCCGCTGCGAGGACCGATGGCGACGATTCGCGGCGGTGCGCCGTGTTTTTTGTGGACCCATCGCGCGATGGCCGCCAGTTGACTCGACTCAATGCCCAACGGCCGCTCTCCGATGCTCGAAACGGCGATGGCGAACAAGTCAGGGTGCAGGCGGATCTTCGATTCGCCGAAATAGAACAAGTCGACCGCCAGGACCCGCTCTCCCTTCTTCAGCAGGCGAGTCACCTCGTCGGCAGCCTTCACCCGCCCGCCGTCCGCCAGCACGATGACCGTTCCGTTTCCTTTTGGCGTGGCCGGCGTGAGTTCGATGGCCGGGACCGTCCACTGGCCGCCGATCCGCAGCCAATAGTCGGTTTCGTTCCAGGGGCCGACTTTTTCCGCTCCGACCGCCATCTCGGCGAGATCCCAAGTGTGGGCGTGCACCGTCTCGCGCAGGAGAGCGCGCCGCCGCTCGAGCCAGGCCGGACGTTCGCTCGGCACGGTCGGAATCGCCGCATCGCGCGGCAGCCGATCCGCCAGCCGCCGTGCCAGCGTGTTGAAATTCAGGTTGTCGGCCGGCACGCCGACCTTCAGTTCGTCTGCCGTTTTGACTTCTTTTTCTGAGGGAATCTCAGCCGCGTTCACGTCGCGGCGGCCCGGGAAAAAGAAATCCTTGAGCATGCCGTAGAACTGTTGCCGGTTATCGAGCCCATAGTTGTGATTGCCCGGATCGTGATTGACGTGCGTGCGAAGATGGTCGGGCTTGCCGTAGAGCTGGTAAATGGGTTCCGCCGCGCCGACCAGCGGCGGCAGCGCGTGATCGGCTTTGAAGCAGCAGTTGTCTTTGAAGTTGTAGGTCAACAGCGCCGCCCGCGGAGCCAAGAGGGCCGTCATCTGCGAGTAGTCGACGACGGTCTCCAGGTCGACCGGGTTCTGCTCCGAGTCGCCAAGGTCGGGGCCGTAACGCACGCGCGTCTGCAGGCTGGAATAGCCGGCCACCGGGTTGGTGAGCGTGACCCGCGTGTCGAACGCGCTGATCGTGATCGTTTGCCAGCCGCCGCCCGACAGTCCTTGCACGGCGATTCGCGCGGGGTCGGCGTGCTCATGGGCGAGCAGAATATCGAGGCCGCGTGACATCGCCAGATAAAAGGTCGCCACGCCGCTCGTGCCGCACAAGTCGATCTGGTTCATGCGTCCGTGGTCGAAGTCGGGGCCGGTCAGCTCGCCCATCCCCAAGTACTCCATGTTGAGGACGATCATGCCCCGCTTGGCCTGGTTGATGCAGCGGATCTGTTTGTAGTCGGCGAATTTTCCCTTGGGGTCGTGGCCGTTCACCGCCAGCGACACGGGAACTTTTTGTTCCTTGAAGACGGTCGGCTCATAAAGCAGGGCCGGGATCCACAGACCGGGAACGGCCTCATACCGCAGCTTTTTGATCCTGTAGCCGGGGCCGCCCGCAATTGTCTCGCCCCAAACGGGACGCGTGGGCAGCTCGCGCCAGTGGGCCGCCTCGCCGCGGAAGACAGCCCGCCCGAGCGCCTGGGCGCGAGCCCGCTGGGCATATTGCTCCCACTCGCCGACGGTGCGGACCTCGGGCATCGGCGGGATATGGCTGCTGATGAAGGCCTGCACTTCCTCGAGCGGAATGATCGAATCGAGCAAGTGCCGATCGAGCGCGTCGGAAACTTCTTTGACAGCCGGGTCCTGTTTGACAGCCTGGTCCTGCTTGCTCACCTCTTTTTCTTTACCAGCAGGCCGCTGATGAGCGGCCGAGAACAGGAGCGATCCCCCGGCTACCGCGATCACCAACACGGTCATCTCGCGCCGCATTCCGCACCTCGCATTGAAATTCATCGTGCCCGGCGCCGTCGAAAAAACCGTCGACGGGACGAGCCAAAAATTCAGCCGCGCATCGAACGTCCCGACAAGCCTAATCGTGTCCCAATACGCCCGCAACGACTGAGTTCCCGGCAGCCACTGTGCGGACCGAGCGCTCCGGGCAGTTGACCGGCCGGGGCCGCCTTGCCAGACGGCGCGGCCGACGCATATGTTTTAGATGAGACTGTCCGGCAATTCGATTTGCTTCCAGGGCCCTCGCTCACGCTTCGGGTTGGTAGGCTGTCTGGCATTAACCCGATGCGTAAGCGAGGGCAGACACTCTGAATTACCGGACAGCCTCATATGTTTTAGTTGTCCCCGTTCCCCGCCCTCGATTGAACGGCGGTTCCTCCCACCGTGACCTCACTGCCCTGCTGAAAGGCTGAACTCGCATGGGTCGTCGCACTCCCCTGATTTTGCTTGGTATTTGTGCTGCCGCTGCGGTTGTGTGGGCGGTTCGCCCTTCCGTCTCGCCCCTCGCACCCGCGGTCGTGGCCGCGGACGAGAATCCGCCGGCGAGCCCCAAAGCGGAGCTCAAGACGGATCGGCAGAAGGGGAGCTATGCTCTGGGCCACAAAATTGCCGCGAACATTCATCGCAACCTCGGGGATACAACGCTCGACCTGGACGCGTTTCTCCTGGGGATGCGCGAGGCCTTCTCAGGCAAAGGCGCCTCGATGAACGAGGCGGACCGCGAAAAGGCGTTCAACGCGTTCCAAAGTGAACTCTCGGTCCGCAAGATCAACGCCGCCAAATCAGCCGCCACCAAGAACAAAAAAGAAGGCGAAGCCTTTCTCGCGGCCAACAAAACGAAGCCCGGCGTCGCGACTTTGCCCAGCGGCATTCAGTACCTCGTGCTCAAAGAGGGCTCTGGCAAGCAGCCCAAAGCGACCGACTTAGTGAAAGTGCACTACCACGGCACGCTGATCAACGGCACCGTGTTCGACAGCTCGGTCAACCGGGGCGAGCCGTCCACGTTCCGTCTCGATCAGGTGATCCCCGGCTGGACCGAATCGGTGCAGAAAATGAAGGAAGGCTCGAAGTGGCGAATCTTCATTCCCTCGGACCTGGCCTACGGCCCCAACGGCTACCAAGGGATCGCCCCCAACACTACGCTGATCTTCGAGATCGAGTTGCTGGAGGTGAAGTAATCGCCCGATCAGGGTCAATCGCCCAGCAAGAAATTCACCAGCCGTGCCGACTGGTAAAGCTCGGGACCGTCGTGGCCCCGTTTTGCAGCGGGCAATCCCGTGAGCAGAACGATCTCGGCATTGCCTCCCAGGGCCGAGTAGCGCCGAGCGAGCTCAGTCGCGTTGGCCGCCGTCGACACGAGCGTGTCCCGATCGCCGTGAAGGTGCAGGATCTTCACTCCCGCTTTGGCAAGCGGAGCCAGATTGTCGATCGGGTTGAATTCCGCACTGCGACGGGTGAGTTCCTCGAGCGACAGCCCGTAACCCAAGCCCTTCGCTGGGAGGGCGACGACGTTGGGCAAGCTCGGATAGCTGCGAAAGTCGCTTGCCGGAGACATTCCCGCGATGCGGTCGACGCACGTTGGATGGCGAAACGCCCAACCGTAGGCGATTAAGCCACCGTGGCTGTGCGTGAGGATTCGAGCCCGCCGATTCAGAGCGTGCTGAGCGATCAGCTGTTCGTAGAATTCCTGGCAGACAGCCGCGGCGGCGGGGCTGGCGCAGGAGGGCCCGACATCGATGCCCGCCACATGGAATCCGGCCGCCAGCGCACGTTCGACATAGTAGCGGTGCGCGATCTGGCCGAACCCATCATTGATTCCCAACCAGAATGGGAATTCCCACACCCAACGTCTTTGCGCGTCGAGCGGCCCCGTCGGCTTGACCAGATAGGCGATGCGGTCGCGCACGCGCAGCTCGGCCAGCTTCCCGCCGGCGTAGGTCCCGGCGATTTTGGTCGGCACCTTCTCAACGCCGCGATCGGCCGCAGCCTTTGAAGGAGGCCCCTGAACGTCGCCGCCTGCTGCTGCGACAAAACTCGGGACGCTGCAGAGCAGAGTTAGAAGGACTGATCGGGACCGCGTGGCCCACGAGCAAGAACGTCGGCACAGTCGAGAATCGGCCATTGTCACCCCCAGTAGTCGGCGGCTCTTTTCGGCTTCAATCCCCGAGGGGCGGGGCTTCGTTCGCCCAGACCTGGCCCCAACCCGCCCCAGATTGTCCCCAGCACAAACGCTGATTTCCGAGATCGTGCTGCTGGAAGTGAAGTAGGACGTGCCGCCGAAAACGCACGCGTCAGTTTGTGCCCGCGTCGGGCGATTTTTTCGCCTCCCGGCGCACACCGTCGGCCACTCGGGCGAGAAGAGGCCCTCGCGAGTGGCCGCGTAGAAAGCGCGGCGCTCGAAATTGCGAACGCAGCCAAGCCGAAATGGATCAAGTTTGGGACAGAAATCTCCGAGTTAAGTTTTGATTGGGCTTTTGTTCACGTCTCGAAACTGAGGCCAAGCTCCCGACCGAACCTTCCACGAAGATCGCACCACGTAACGACTTCGAGGCGACGCCGCGGTGGCCATTTCTTGCTGATGATCTACGTAACGTTGTCCGCCGTTTTACGCTTAGCAACCTAGACGAACGACCGGAGGTTTTACCGAAGACATAGGCCGCGAATTCATTGGGGGGGGGCTGACAATGGCCACCGTAGCAATCACCACGAATACGCTGTTTGATCGCCGATCCACGTCGACTGGGATCAAGCCGGCAGCCCTGATTTTCGCCGCCGTGATGGTCATCGTCGGTGCCATTTCCGTGTACGACGGGTACCTGGTCATCCGCACGGGTGACGAGATTTCCCATTTTGAAAAGAACCCGGTCGGCTTGTTTCTGATCCAACACAACCACGGTGACCCGACTGTGTTCTTGATGGCCAAGGCGGCGGGGACGGCCGCGGTGCTGGCCGCTCTGGCGGTGCTGTACCGCCGATCGCGGCGCATCGCTTTGCCCGTCGCCTACGCGCTGCTCTTGTTCCAAACGGGACTTCTGGTCTTCTTGGAACGGGCCTGATTGGAGCGTCCGGCTCACGCGGAGTGTCCGCCGTCCCCCGTCATGCTGTCGAAAGGGCCATTGAGCGCGCAGAATGAACCTCCGAGCCGCGTTCGGAGTCTGTTCTCTCGATGGCCCAAAACCGCGCAGACAAAACCGACGCAGACAAGACCGACCCGACCGACGAGCCGCGCGAATTTGCGCGTCGCGGGCCCTATTTCCTCTCGACGGATCCCGCTCTCCTCGACGTCTCGTTGATTCACGCGTTTCTGTCGCAGCAGTCCTACTGGGCGCCCGGCATCACGCGCGAGGTGGTCGAGCGGTCCCTCAAGAACTCGCTCTGCTTCGGTCTGTTTCATCAATCGCAACAGATCGGCTTCGCGCGGGTCGTGACCGATCGGGCCTCGTTCGCCTGGCTGGGCGACGTGTTCGTGATCGATGCCTTCCGCGGCCAGGGACTCGGCAAATGGATGGTGGGCGCTTTGCTCGAACACCCAGACCTGCAAGGCTTGCGGCGAATCCTCCTGGGCACGCGCGACGCCCACAACCTCTACGCGCGATTTGGATTCACGCCGCTTGCCGACCCGAGCCGCTTCCTGGAGATCCACCGCCCCAATCTGTACCTCAGCGGCCAGGGCCCGGCTTCGTGACGTCGACCGGCAGATCGATTTCGACCGTCTCGCCCGGACGGACGTTGAACGCGGTGACGCTGGATCGAGGAGAGATCGTCGGGTCTTTGCTTTCGACGGAGACAGAATAGGTCCAGTCCGGGATGGCGGCTCGCAGCAGGAATGTGTCCCCCTCGGCGAACTCGGCCGGCCAGTCCCGATCCTCCGTGCTCGATGCGGCTCGGCCATGCAGCATGACGGCAACCTGCGGTTTCGACGAGAAGCGAATCCGTTGTTTTGACGCGGCACCCACCAAATGGGCCCGGACGACTCCGGCTCGGACCAGTTCCATGTCGTCAACTGTTGCGGCGTCGTTCGCAGGCAGCGCGCCGATCCGCGGCGATTTTTTGTTCTGGATGAAGCCTTCGAAGTTCGAAAAGACCAGGTACTCGTTCCCTGCCCGCAGCGCGAGGCGGTAGGTGCCGCTGCGATCCGTGACCGTCCAATTGCTGCAGTACCACGCATTAAAATCGCGCGCCCCAGTCGCTTGGGCTTCGGCCCAAACGAAGACGCCGGGCATGGGTACTTTCGTCGTTGCATCGATGGCGCGACCAGTGACGATGCCGACCTCGGGCATTTGCACGTTCAATTCGCCCGGGCAGACACGGCACTCCGCCCATTTTTGGCCATAGTCCGGATGCCAGACGTGGACGATGAAATGATCCGGCACAACTTGTCCGGTTACCGAGTTCCCCTCGCGTGAAGTGATTTTGAACTCGCCAGCGTCCTTCGGCCGGAGCCATTCCTTCAAGTCGGTGATCTCATATTCCCCGTTCTTGTCCGTCTTCGCGCTACAGAAGCCCTCAACGGGCAGGGCCGAACTCGGTTGCTGTCCCGTATAAATTAGCGCTCCCTCGATCGGCTTCCCTTGGAAATTCGTAACCCGTCCATGCAGGGTCCCCGCGGGTGCCAGGATCAGTTTCATCCAGCCCGTCGAGCCTTTGATGTGCTGAAGAGCCGGGAAGCCGCCCACATTCAGCGTGCGGATCTCGGAAGCGCGCCCGACGGCCTTGGCCGCAACGTTGCAGAAGACGGTGGAGTGTCCCCTCAGGACGCGACTGGCGTCGGGAAGCGGGACAGCGACTCCCTCAAATCGGCACGTGCCTGAGGCGTCGGTTTTGAGGACGGCCTTCACTCGCGAATGACCCGTCCACGTTTCGATCTCAAAGCAAGTCACGTCCGCGCCGGCAATTGGCCTTCCTTCCGGCGTTTCACAAACCACCGTGACGCTGATCGTCTCGGCCTTTCGGTCACCGGGCTGCGGCGCGACCGATCGTACGATGGCTCCCGCCGCTGGAGACGTCGACGGCGCTTGGGCCAGGCTGTGGACCGCGGGGAGCAGGCAGCAAGAAATGCAAACGAGGGCCACCAGCGTCAGGGCAAACGCTCTCAAGCGCGTAAGTTGCATGCCTGATTAGATACAGAGCGGCAGACGACGCGGCAAGAACACCTCGTTTTGCTCCCCGCTCAAATCTTGATCGAATGGCAGGGGACGCGCGAGCTCGGCGGCCCCTCGAGACGATCTCTAGCGGGTCGCAGCCCGGCGCTGGTCAATCCTTTCAGCGCTCCTTGAACGACATCGACCATTTCACGGTCTGGGTCGGCCTGCCGTCCACCTCGGCATAGGGGTAGACGAAGATGTTCAGACGCTCGCCGGACTGGGGCGGCGCAAGCGTGATGTCCCGACCGTGCGTCAGCTTGAGCAGCTTGGGGGTCAGCGAGCCGAAGTTGTACTCCCTCAACTCGGGATGCTTGTCGGCCTCGGAAATATCGGCCGGGATCCATCCGACTCCGTCCACCCAGAAGCGTGCCCAGCAGTGGTAATGCGCGAGCAACCCGGATTTCTCCTGGGTTCGGATGGGAAATCCGAATTCGTGATCTGCGGGAATCCCCTGCGAGCGGCACAGCGCGATGAAGGTCGAATGGTAATCGGTGCAATCACCGGTCTTGCTGTCGCAAGCCCACAGAACGTCGCCGCGACCCGCACCGGGGGCCTTCCAATCGTAGACCATGGTCTCAATCAAGTAATCGTAGAGCCGTCGGCCGACGCGCAGAGGATCGTGCTTTGGCAAATTCAGGCTGGCTGCGATTTGAGAGACTTTGCCGCCGATGGGAATCAACCGGTTCGGACGCAAGTAGATATCGAGGACATTTGATTTCCCGACACGGCCATTTGCCTTGAGCGCCTTCGCCTCTGGAATCACAACCTCGGTGCGCACGACGTCGAAGACCAGCTCGGCGGCCGGCGGACTTTGTCCCTTTTTGAACGGACCCCGAAACCGATAGTGGAAGATTCGGTTCTGATACTGAGGTTCCGTTCGGACCTCCCCGCCGCTTGGTCGAACGACGCTGACGCTGTTGACCTTTTGGCCCTGCGAATCAGAGGGAACGGGGATCCACAGATCGACATGGGTCGCGGATTCTGGAAGTTCCGTGACTTGTGCCGCATACCGGAATTCGTAGCCCACCTCGCGCTGCCGTTCGCCGCACTCGCCAACCTCAACGCTGACACACAAGATCAACAAGACTATCGGTGGCGCATATTTCACGAGCATGTCGGTGCCTCCACGCGCGGAAGAAGACCGAAGTCATAATCCTCCTGCAAGTGTCGCGTGTCAACGTGTTGAAGACACGGTGGACAAGGTCGAGTACCCGAGGCCTCGGCGAGCTGCACTTGACATCTACTGGACGACCAGTAATATGGCCGGGAGGAAATACTGCTCAACCCGTAGGACACCGGCATGACAGAACCGATCCCCACCGACCGGGAGCTCGAAGCTCTCAAAATCCTCTGGCAACGGGGAGAGACCACCGTCCGCGACGTCTGGCAAGCGATGACGGCCGCCGAAAATGACCTGGCCTACACGACGGTCTTGAGCCTGCTGCAGGTCATGGAGCAGAAGGGGCTCGTCGGCCACAAACGGATCGGCAAGGCCTACGCCTATTTCCCCAAGATCCGCCGGGAGCCGACCGTGCGAAAACTGGCCGGCGGCTTCCTCGACAAAGTCTTCGACGGGGCCGTCGACGAATACCTGGTCCATGTGCTCGATTCACGAAAACTCAACGCGGCAGAACTCGCCCGCCTCGAGACGATGATCGCCGAGGCCCGCAAACGAGCCCGACCACCGCGCAAGAAGGGGACGTAACCATGACGCCTTGGATCGAAGCGATCGCCCTGTGGGTGGCCGACTTTTACCTGGCGGCCACGATCCTCTTAATCATCGCGTGCGCCGCTTTGTGTTTGATGAAGCAGCCGGCTCGGCGGATGGCGGTCACTTGGGGAACGCTGGTCAGCCTGCTGATCGCC
>DASZIA010000035.1:0-2993 GCA_035949535.1 Planctomycetaceae bacterium
CGCTGCAATCCCGTCGACGCGCAGTTTATCGTCGATCCCGGATTTGAGCCCGTCGTGGTCGAAGGGCCGTTCGCCAAGCAGAACCTCGACGCTGCGGATGTACGCCTTCGGGAAGACTTGCTCACACGCGGCTGGCGGCGCCTGCAGGAGTTGCAACAACTCGGAATCCCGGTCAGCGAGTATCCCTTACCAGAGGTGGTGGCGGCCCGAGCGGCAAAGCGCCGAACGACTTGATTGCTGCAAAATCTTGGAAATACACGGCTTACGTTCGTGCGCGGCTGTTTGTGCAGCGGCTCGGGCGCCGTGGACCATCTTGACAGATTTCGGGGCGCAAAGTATTTGTACGCCCCTCTCCAATCAGTCCGCTCTCCTCCTGCCTTAAGCCACTCAATTTCAAACGCCTGTCCCCGCTGAGCCGATGCGCGCAGCGTTTAGGCGGCGATCCTTCCTGCCCAAATCTCCATTCCCCCTTGTGACGCTGCTTCGTGAACTTGCGAGCCGCGACGTGTCTCGCAGCGCGTCTGGAAACGCAGGACCGAATTCGATGGACTTCTTCCCTGTCGACGCGTCGACGGTGCGAGCGTCCCGCGCCCGCTGGTGCGCGCTGGCCGGCGGCCTTGCTCTGGCTTTGTTCGGCTCCGCCGCCTCTCTTCGAGCTGAAGAACCGGCTCCTGCACCGGCGACCGCGCCCTTAATGCCCGACGACGCGCCCAACTGGACGCCGGCACCTGTGACATCGCCAACTGCGGTTGCGCCGGCCGACAAATCCAAATCTGGCACTGGCGACAAAACCGTCAGCGAGTTGCAACCACCGTCGAAACAGGCTTCGAGCGATCCAACGGCTCCGAAACCAGACGCTTCAAGTTCGTCGAACTCAAAGTCGTCTTCTGAGGGCGCTTCGTCGAAAACGCCGACGTCAGGTACTCCAACTCCCAGCGTCACGCCTCCGAATCCGCCAACACCAAACACGACTTCGCCAGACGGCCAGCCCCAATACTTTCAGCGCGAAGACCTGATCGCAGTGCAGGTTCGAGCGGCAGGAATCCAGGGGCAGGGTCCTGTCCAGGACCTGTCGATTTTCCCCGTTGAGATGTTTCCGTTCTTCCTGGTCGACCGCCAAATCTATTTCGCCGACTTGCGGGTTTTTCCGACCGTCGACGGCACCTTCGGCGGAAATGTCGGCCTGGGTTACCGGCTCTACAATCCGTCTCTGGATCGCGTCTTCGGCATCAGCGGCTGGTACGACGCGGACGGCACGCGGGATCCCTACTTGCAACAAGTGGGGCTGAGCCTCGAAACCTATGGGCGATGGTGGGACTTCCGCACCAATCTCTACCTGCCTGTCGGACAGACCTACATCCAAACATCGTATGGGCCTGTGAGCAACTCGGCGCAATTCGTGGGAAATAATGTCGTCTACGACCAAATGCAGGGATATATCGCCGCGATGGGCGGCGTCGATATGGAGGTCGGCGTTCCGATCCCCGGCAAATTCGCCGAAGACCACAACGTGCGGGTGTATGGCGGGTGGTATTACTTCGTCGATGACCAGGGGGATCACATTACCGGCGGCTCCGCGAGAATTCAGGCCAATCTCTATCAGGGCGTCGACGCGAGTGTGCAGATCACCAACGATAACTTCTTCGACACGCGCGCCTTCTTCGGTCTTTCCTGGACATTCGGACCGCTGCATCGTTCCGAATCGTCCGATCCGTCGCAACAAGCGCGGCTCGGCGAGCACGTGACGCGCAACTACACGGTGCTGGCGCCGACGAGGACTCAGGTCGATCCAAACATCGTCGCGATCAATCCCCTCACCGGATCGCCGTACACGTTCGCTCACGTCAATAGTGCAGCCGCCCCCGGGGGCACCGGAACGATCAACAGTCCATTTCAGACGATTGGTGCCGCGTTGGCCACGGACGCGGGGGTCGTTTTTGTCCACGCGAACAGCGTCTTTAGCGGGGCCAACGCGTCGGTCGCGCTGAATGCGGGGCAGGCACTGCTCGGCGACGGTGCAGGACTGGAGCACTCACTTGCCGTCCACGGCGGGAGCATCATCTTGCCCCACGCCGCCGCCAGCACCAGCCTGCCCGTCTTGGAATCGTCGACCGGCAACGCGATCACGCTGGCATCCAGCACGGTCGTCTCGGGTTTCACGATCACGAGTCCGGCCAACAACGGAATCTTCGGCAACGGCATCTCGGGCGGCGTGATCAACAATGTGAGCATCGATCACGCCGGTGGAGACGGGATCTTGCTGGTCAACAGCACGGGCACCGTCACGATTAGCAGCGCGACGATCACGAACTCAGCGGGCAACGGCCTCTCGATCGAAGGGGGGAACGGCAACATTTCCTTCGCCGGCAGCGTTTCCGGAAGTCAGGGATACGACCTCGTCGTGGCCGACACCGGGGGCGGGACGGTCGATATGACCGGCCTGCACCTGCCGGGCAGCAACAGCCTGGGGGTCCTGCTCTTTAACGATGCCGGGAACGTCAACTTCAACAATCTGTCTGTGCTCAGCTCGGCCGGCCGTGGGATCGACATCGAGGGGGGCTCGGGTCAACTGCAATTCGCCGGCACGACGACTGTCGCAGGCGCCTCGGCTGAATCGGTCAACATTCAAAATCTGCTCTCGACAGGCACTGTGACCTTCGACAACCTGTCGATCAACCACCGACAGGGGCCCGGACTGGCGATCAATCAATCGAGCGGAACAGTCTCCGTCACCGGCACGACGACCATCAACAACGAGATCGGTTCGAATGCGTCCGCGATCTCGATCAGCAACTCGTCCGGCAACACCACGTTCGGCGGCGCTGTGAACGTATCCAATTCGGTGACCGCTCCGGGCGTCTCTCTACAGAGCAACACCGGCACCACGACATTCAGCTCGCTCAACGTGACGAGCGTCAACGGCACGGGCCTGTTCTCCAACCTGGGAGGCACGCTCGTGATCAACAGTGCCGCCACGCCCGGCATCGGCGGCA
>DASZIA010000036.1:0-40770 GCA_035949535.1 Planctomycetaceae bacterium
GCGGTTCTGCACCAGCACCTGGGCCATGTCGAGGTTTGTCCCCAGCTCGAACGTCACCGTCAGGTTGTAGCCGCCGTCGTTCGTGCTCTGCGACGACATGTAAAGCATGCGTTCGACGCCGTTGACTTGCTGCTCGATCGGAGCGGCGACCGTGTCGCGCACGACGGTCGCGCTGGCCCCGGGGTACGAGCAAGAGACTTGGACCGTGGGCGGCGTGATTTCGGGGTACTGGGCGATCGGCAGGATGTTGACCGCTGCCAACCCGGCCAACAGGATCACGGCGGAGATCACTACGCCGAGGACAGGCCGATCGATGAAGAATCTTGCCATGGGCGACCGTGCCTGTTGGTGTCCGACGAGCGAGTGCTAGTGTTGAGTGCTGGAAGAATCGTTCGTCTTGGTCGTGGCCGCGTCGGCTTTCGACTTCGCCGCAATCGCCTCGCCCGGGCGGCTGCGCATGTCGCCAGGGGTTGGCGAAACGATCACCCCCGGTCGCACCCGCTGCAGCCCGTCAATGATGACTCGCTCGCCGGCGGTTAAGCCCTCGGAGATCGCCCGCAGACCTTCGTGCATGGCCCCGAGCTCGACGGGGCGGAAGACGACTTTGTTCGTGTCGTCGACGACGTACACAAACTTACGACCCTGGTCGGTTCCGATCGCCCGATCCGCCACGAGGAGTGTCGGCTTCGGCTTTCCAATCGGAACGCGTACTCGCGCGAAAAGGCCCGACTCGAGAACCCGTCGCCCCACAGGCGGCTGGGGATTGGGAAACGTCCCGCGCGTGCGAATGGTCCCCGTAGCCGGATTGACGCGGTTTTCGAGGAAATCGATTGTCCCCTTGTGCGGGTACCCTTTATCGGTCGTCAGGCCCATGAAGATCGGGATTACCGTCTTTTCCCCGCTCTCGAGCTTCCCTTCGCGCACCTGCTGCATGAGAGTCAAAAACGTCCGTTCATCCACGTCGAAATAGACGTAAATCGGATCGACCGACACGATCGACGTCAGCACCGTCTTGTTGGCGTCGACCAGGTTGCCAATCGTCAAATTGCTGCGATTGATCTTTCCAGCGATGGGCGCTGCGATCTTCGAGAAATCGACGTTGAGTTGCGCTCGATCCTGTTTGGCCTGGGCTGACTGGACCTGTGCGTCGGCTTCCTTTTTGTCGGCGAGGATCTGGTCGTACTGGGCCGCAGTGATGGCGCCCTTTGCCTTCAGAGCTTCGGCGCGCTGGAAGTCGAGGTTCGCTTTTTCTTGGTGAGCGACCGCCGTCGCATGCTGGGCTTTGGCCGCTTCCAGGTCGGCTTGAAACTCACGGTCGTCGATCTCATACAAGGCCTGTCCCTTCTGCACCTCGGCGCCATCCTTGAACAGGACAGCGTTCAGGAATCCCGTCACGCGAGCGCGAATTTCGACGGTGTCGGCCGAGTCGGTTCGCCCCGTGTAGTCGACGTAGTCAACGACCGCTTGCTCGACCGGTGGACTGACGACCACAACCGTGGGGGGCGGAGCGCTTGACTCGGCCTCGGAGTGTTCGCAGCCGCTCGAAACAATGGTCGCGAGAGACACCAACGCGGGGGCCACAAACGCGCAGGAGAACCGGCGTGATAAATGACTCATTGTCTGACCCATCCGTTAGAATGTGGCCGTCGACCTTCGAGGGTTGGTAGAATCACTTCCCGGCCCGTGGCCGAACCCACTCTTTCGTCGAAACCGGATCGAGCCGACTCATTACAGCGCGACGCGAATTGACCTCAAGCCGCGCACGCGAATTTCTGACACGTCGAAAAAGCGCGTCGCAAGTGCCTTTTTGTGAACCGTGCATGGTGGATCGCAATTTGCGTTCCTGAGCAAGACCGGTCGACTTGAGGCAATTTCGACGAAACGCGCTGGGTGCGCGGGCCCGCGTATTCAAGCCGCGGCGTGCGGTTTCGCACGCAGTGTGCCGTGGCGACACAAAATTGAGTTGCGAGGAACCAGACCCTCGTCGCCCAGCAAAAGGGTGAATCCCTTTCTCCGACAATAGCGGTTTACTCCTTCGCTGCGCCAATTGCAAGACGCCAAACGCTTGTCGGCAAAACGCTTATCAGAAAAGCATCGGAGTGGAGAAATGGGACACGACAAGACGCTCGACACCGACCGGGCCCCCGCGCGCGAGAAGCTAAAAGGCAAGCGATACGCCCAGGAACTCAAGAAGCTGCACGCCGAATTGGTGAGCCTGCAGGAATGGATCAAGCACAAAGGACTCAAGGTTTGCATCGTGTTTGAGGGCCGTGACGGAGCCGGCAAGGGTGGCACGATCAAGGCGATTACGGAGCGCGTCAGCCCGCGCGTCTTCAGGGTTGTCGCCTTACCGGCGCCAACCGAACGCGAAAAATCCCAGATGTACCTGCAGCGCTATGTGCCGCACTTGCCGGCAGCAGGGGAAGTCGTGATCTTCGACCGCAGCTGGTACAACCGGGCCGGGGTCGAGCGGGTCATGGACTTCTGTCCCGAAGACCAGGTGAAGCGATTCCTGCAGATTACGCCGCTCGTCGAAAAGGCGATCGTCGAATCCGGAATCATCCTGCTCAAGTATTGGCTGGAGGTCAGTCCCGAAGAGCAAACCCGCAGGCTCGAAAGTCGAATCCACGACGGTCGCAAGATTTGGAAGCTGTCGCCGATGGATCTCCAGTCGTACGGCCGCTGGTACGACTACTCGCGGGCGCGGGACGAAATGTTCGAGGCGACTGACACCCCCTGGGCCCCGTGGTTTGTCGTTCGCTCCGACGACAAGAAGAAGGCTCGACTCAACACCATCACGCATCTCTTGGGCCGCATCCCTTACAAAGAGGTCGATCGCGAGAAAATCGAACTGCCCAAGCGGCAAAAGGCCAAGGATTACCGCGAGCCCGACTACCCGTTCAAGTTCATCCCAGAACCCTTTTGACCGACGGATCCCCCGAGGAGAAATGCCATGGCCGACATCAGCGTTTTTCTGAAACGGCTGGACGAACAAGTGGCCCAGGCGCGAAGCCGAGTCGAACAAAAGCAAACCGAACTTCAGCAGTCGTACGAGGCGCGAACCGAGCGGTACAAAACCTTCCTCCGCGTGCTGCAAGACCTGCAAGGCGTCGCTAAGCCGCGGCTCGAAAAGCTCGCCGAGCGTTGCAAATTCGAGGCAACCCCGACTGAAAACGCCGACGGGAAGAGCGTTCTCCTGATGTTTCAAACTCCCGTCGCGCGCGTCAGGCTCCGGCTTTCGGCAACGCACGACGACGACGTCCGCAACCTCGTTTTAGGCTACGACCTCGAAATCCTTCCGATTTTCATCAAATACAATCCCCATGCCGAGCTGGCGATTCCGCTCGACAAGGTCGATCGGTCCACCGTCGAGAACTGGCTCGATGATCGCCTGATCGAGTTCGCGCAGACCTATGTGACGATCCACTTCACGGATCAATACCAGACGGACCACATGGTGACCGATCCCGTGGCCAACGTCCGCTTCCCGAAGGTGTTCGCACGGTCGACTTTCGAGAAAGGAGGCACGACGTATTACTTCATCAGCGACCAGACCCGCCGGGAGTTCGAAGCCCGCCGGTAGTTAGAGATCGCGCGAAGCAACGCCGGCGCTCGCCGCCGGATAGCGGATTCGATTCATTGCTCGAATCGCAAGGACTGGACGCAATTGCATTCCGAGCGGATTTGGAAGGCACGCCACGAGCATTCGGCCTACGTTTTCCAGGATAAGATCTGGGTCGCTGGCGGACATGCCCCGACCGCTCAGCAGCGATGTCTGGTCTCTTGAGATTCCTGAAGGGTGGCTCCGGTGAGGAAACCAAAACGGGTCGTTTTACGCCGTTCACAGGATACGCTTGAGATTACGGGACATTGGCGCGAATGCATTTTTGTTACTCGGCCAGCGCTTCAGGCCGATAGCTCGAATTCCTTCGGCCGAGGCGATTAGAGCTGTGCCAACAGCTCCTCCAGCCAGACTAAAGCCTCGCCGCGGTCTGGCCTGGTGGCCTCCCCACGAAGGGCATACCAGTCCTCGCTCGTCTCGATTTCGATGCGGGCAAACGGTGTGTTTTTGGAACTCAAAGGTGATTGCATCCGCATAATGACTTGGTGCGCCCGGTCGACGAAGGCGGGGTCGTCGATCTTGGCCAGCTGCTGTTCGATCTGCATCACGGTCGGGAAATACGGTTCCCAGAGCAGGTTCTCCCCGACGGGAATGTGCTGGTACTGCAGGAACGGCTTCCGGGTCCGCTGCCTGCGAATGAACGTGTCGAGCGCCGGATGAATGAAAAACACCGGCGAATCGGGCAACTGCATTGCCGCGTACGACAGTGAGTCGTGAGGCCGGCGAAACCGCTGGATGGCCATGCCGCGTTCGGAGTCGCGCTCGATGAAACCGAGGAGTCCGGCAATGTAGAGGTCTTGGAACGGATGGTAGATGTCGCTTGAGTCTTCACCGAAGTGCTGCAACGTCCCTGGGGCCAGGCCGTTGAACTTCTCACATGCGCGAATGGCGTCGGACTTTTCCAGGATATTGCTGGGAATTTCGCTGAGAAATCGCAAACGGTCGTCCCGATCGCCCAGGCAATCGAGGAAGACCCGGACTTCGTCGAAGATATTCGAGACCAGCACGGTCGAGATGGTGCCCTGGACGATCTCACGCAACCGCTTCTCGTTCAGCGACGAGCGGCGGGCCGAGATTTCTGATGCAATTGCGACAAAATCGCGCGGCCGTCCGCAGGTGTGCCGCCGGATGTATTGAAAGCTGTCTTCGGGAGTCGGTCGCCGGCCGTGCCGGACGACATTGAGCCCCAGGAAGTCGGTGAACGACCGAGATCCTTCGTAACAGCGGGCCAACTGGTCGAGCAGGGCCCGCAACTCTTCGTCGGAGTAGTTCAGAGTCGTGGTGGCGGCGAACAGATTGGCTTTGATGTCGGACTGGTAGTTGGTGAACGCCTCTTGCCGGATGGATGCAAAAATTTTCAGGTGGCTATTCGCGTTCATCGTCTCCCACGCGGCTTCGATCAAGCCGGCCTGAATCGCGATCCAGGCGTCGCGTGGCAGATAGTGAATGGCCTGATCGACCTTGTCGATGAAGAAGTACGTCCCACCGTGAATCTGCCGCATTTTCTGGTCGAGAAAATTTTCGGTCCGGTCGATCAGCCGGTTCAACTCCCCGACGCCGAGAGTGGTGAGTTCCTTGAAGACGACGGTTGGCTGGATCCGGGTGCCGGCCAGCCAACGTCGAATCCGATCCGGGAACGCTTCGACTTCGATCGCGTCGCCTCGGTCAATGACGTCGAGATGATGCGACAAGGCCGAAATCCGCAGCGCCGCGCTCCAGAGGCGCTTGGTCGTCGAGAGATCCGAAAGAGGCGTCTCGTACTTGGACGACAGCGAGCGCATCTCGCTCATGAAATCCAGATACGGGCGGCCCTCCGGGACCAGCGTCAGCGGCTGGCTGCTCGATCCGGTCGCTTGCGTCAAAAGCTGTCGCTTGCACGTGAGCAGCAGGGTCTTGCCGAATCCCTTGGTCGCCGAGATGAAGTGCCGGTGTTTGCGCGTCAAAAAGTCGTTGATCGTGTCGTTACGGAACAGGATGCGGTTGAGGTCGAGAATGTCGATCTGGTTGGCGTCGGTCGCCCAAATGGGGCCCGAGCAGGCGGGTGCCGCCTCGGGGGAGGCCGCGACGCGGCTTGGGTCAGGTACGATTCCGAGGCTTTCCGCCGAAGCGGCTAATCGATCCTGAATCGTCGCCAGCGGCTCGGTGCGATGGAATTCGATAAACGGCGACGACCCGAGCATTCGGCACCACGACTGCGCGAGCTTCTCGAATTCCTCTCGAGAAATGTCGATCAAGAGCGGAATCAGTGGGCAGGCGATCCGATGCGCGTGTTGGATCTCGCGCTCGAATTCGTTGGACCGCAGCGCCGGCCGCGAGATCAAAACCACGACGGCTTGCGATCGTTCGATGGCGGCTTTGGCCTGGGTCGCGAAGGAAACGCCGGCAATCGCGTCGCGACCATAGAACCAGCAGGCATAGTGCTGGCGTTCGAGCCCCTCGCCCAGCTGCCGCGCCACGAGCGATTCTTCCGCGACGTGCCCGATGTAAAAGGCGATCCGATCGGCCTGGGGCGTGGGCAGTACGTGCCTCAAAATGGGTTCGGTTTGATCGTCGGACAGCTCGCGCGCGAATTCCCGCGAGGTCGCAAACCGCTCGTCGGGTTGTTTGCTCAGCGCCCGCAAGATGGCCCGCTCGGCGTATTCCGGAAGTTCCGGCAGGACCTCTCGGGGATTGGGGGGAGGTTGTTCGATCTGCCGTCGTAGAAGCCGATACGGATCCGCGTCGTGGAACGCTCGGCGTCCGGTCAACATTTCAAAGACGATCAGCGCCAAGGCGTATTGATCCGACTTTCCATCGACCGGCCGGCACTGCGCCTGCTCGGGCGAGGAATAAGCGGGGGTTCCCGAGTACATGTGGGCTTCGAGGTCGCGCTTGGTGTCGAGCGCCATCCCCAGATCGAGGATTTTGAATTCGCCGGTTTTCGTGAAGCAGATGTTCTCGGGCTTGAGATCGCGATGAATAATGCCATGGACGTGGGCGAAATCGAGCGCACTGGCGAGATCGTCGACGATCTGCTGTGCTTCGCGGAGCGGAAGGGCGCCGCGCCGCCGCATCAGTTCGCGCAGCGTCTCGCCTTCGACATACTCGAAGATCGTGTACGACTTGCCGGCGTGGACGCCGAAATCGTAAACGGTGGCGATTCCCCGATGGCTGAGGTTCGCGCCCAGCCGGGCCTCGCGCTCGAGCCCCGATTCGAGATTGGAGACAGTTCGGCGCCTGGGGCAAACAACCTTCATCGCCACCGGGCGGTCGAGGCGCAAGTCGATCGCCAGAAACACCCGGCCCATTGATCCTTCGCCCAGCTTCTCTTTCAAGAAGTAGCGATCGGCGACGGTGATCCCCACCTCGAACTGCCCGGCCAGCTCAGCTTCGCGGGAATCGTCCCACTCGGGAGCGATCGAGCCGTCACCGGTCGATCGGCAGAACCGAAGGGTAGAGTATGACTCATCTCGCACGGGGATGCGCGTCTAAAGCATTGGCGTTGTGGTCGGCCCGCGACGTGAAACGGGGGAGTTGTCTAGGATTCTACAACTCCCCTGCCGAAGTCGATAGGTGGCGCGTTCACCCGCGCCCGTGCGAAGAAGCGATGACGGGGCCACCGACGACTCCGTGCGTCGTCGATCGGTGTCAGGAATGGTTCGAATTCCGCCGTGGGAATCCAGGTGTTTTAACCGCCCGCGCCGCCTGATTGCCCGATTCCCACAAAACGCATGGGAATCCGGTGCGGAGAATCGGGACCGAAAAACGGGTGAGTTTCTGACTCTCGCCCGAGCGTCACTTATCGGCGGGTTTCCACTGCTCGCAGAAATGGTTTGAGTTTTCGGGAATCCTCGAGGCGATGACCGACGACCATCGCCCAGGCATTAGCGTGACAGAATCGGCTATTGAAGACGGGGGATCATCCCGCAAAGAGAGGACGCCGTTAGGTGGCTAACATCGGGATCTCAACGACCACCGGATTGCGAGTCCGTTCGCCACAAGCGGATCTGGTTCATTCCGTCGGCTGTCGCAAGGCTGCCGTCCGGGCTGAAGGCAACGTCCCAGATGGTTTCCGGAAGAACGAATGTGGTCAACTCCTCGCGCGTGGCCACATTCCATAACGTGAACGTTTGGCCCCATGTCGTGACAAGGGTTCGGCTGTCAGGCGACCACGCGAATTGACGAATGAGTCCCAGACGTGCCCTCGGTGTCCAGACAAGTGTGCCCGTCGCCGCATTCCAAACGCGTAGTTGGTACTGATCCGGAGCAGCGTAAAACGTTCCGTCAGGTGAAAAAGCGTCGCGCCACACCGCTTTGTCCTGGCTTGTTAGAGAGTGACTCAGTCTAACCGTGGCTTGGGCGCGCCGACTGTCGACGTTCCATAGCGTCACTCGATCGTCTCCAACGGCGGCGAGGGTTCGGCCATTCGGAGCGAACGTTACGTGAGCCGCCCGTCCCGGAAACCTGGCCGTTTCCGCGAGCGTCGCTGCGATCCAAAGCACCACCGCATCTCCGCTTTTCGACGCGGCTGCCGCGGCCAGGATGCGGCTGTCCGGGGAGACGGCCAACGCACCGACGCCGGGTTGGTCGATCCTCGATTGCGGTTTTGCTGTTTCGGTATTCCAGAGTGTCAGCCCACGGGAGTCGGCCAGCACGACGGTGCGAGCGTCCGGAGAGAAATGCGTTTTGTCGCGTGTCCAGCTTTCGGTCGGGAGCTTGCCGACCTCGCGGTTATGCATCACGTCCCAAAGCGTGACCGACCGATCTCCTGCTTTCCCATAAACGACAAAACTACCGTCGGGTGAGATGACCATCAGATTGGTCGCGACGGAATCTCTCGCCTGGAATCGAGCCAACTCGCGCCGACTCGCGAGATCCCACTGCCTGATGTCCACCTGCGGAGGAGACCCGGTTTTGAGCCGCGAAACGACAAATAAACTCTTGCCGTCGCCGGAGAGGCCGAGCTTCACCGGGTAGAAGGCGCTATCACCGTCGATCGTATCCGGATCTGTTTCGGACGCGATCTTCCATCGCCTCACCAGTCCGTCCTGGCTGGCCGAGTAGAGCCATCGGCCGTCTGGACGAAAGGCCAACGCGCGAATCGGGGTGGAGTGGCCCTTGAAAGTGGCAACCTCCCTGTTGGTGGCTGTATCCCACACGCGCACGATCCCGAACGCGTCCCCCGTCGCAAGCAGTTTCCCATCCGGCGAATAACGCAACACATCGACCTGGCTTTGGTAACCTTCCAGTTCGACAAGGCGCTTCCCCGATTTCCAGTCCCACAGTTCCACGACCTGCGGCTCGGACCCGCGCTGACACGCCAAGAGCTTGCAGTCTGGCGGCAAGGCCAGTTCGAAGCTCCAACGCCGCTGGTCAATGTGTTTGAACTTGATGGTCCTGGTCGGGAGATCCCAAACCATGGTCGTGGGGCCGATCTGCCAGGCGGCGGTCTTTCCGTCCTGCCCGAGTGTCAGGGAGTGCACCAGTGCGTGAGGGATGCTGGAATCCGTGCCGAACGCGTCAAGAGTCGTTTGCTCGCGGCCGTTTGCCGTGTTCCAAATTCGAAGTTTGCCGTCTGGGGTGATGCCGGCAAGTGCCGAACCGTCGGTGGAGAAAGCGGTCGGTCCGAACTTATAAACTGTCAGATTGAGCCGGCGCGCGGGCTTCTCACTTCCCGTGGCGACATCCCAAAATCGAACGATGATTTTCCCGGATCGAGAAGTCTCTTGCGCTGCCGTGGCGGTCGTGGTGACCAACGTTGGCCCATCGGCGATAAACGCCAGCGATAGCGCCCGCACCTTGGGAACAGCGACTCGCGGCGCACCCGTCGATGCATCCCACAGGGCCAGGGTGCCGTCACCGTTTGCGGTCGCCAGGCACTTTCCGTCGGGTGAGATCGCCAGGGCGGTAATTTGTGACTTCACGTCGAACACTCGTCCCTTCTGGAAATGGTCAAACAGGCGACGAAGATAATGCCACTCGACGCCGCGGATGTCTTCCTGGCCCGCGCGGGGGCGATGGTGGTCAAGAATTTCTTCAACCCGCTCGACGTTCCCATCACGCCAGAACGTGAACGCGCGGTTCAAGTCCGAGACGTAGAGCGTGTGGCGTAAGTCGCCGAGAGTTCGTTGCAGTTTTTGATTGGCGTCGGCAACTTTGTCGCGCTCCTTGCGGGTTTCTTCGCGGGCTTGCGAGGCTTCCAGCTCGTTTTTCCGGGCGATGTCGCGTTGCGAGGTAGCGGTGCGCTCGGCGACGGTCGCACGGATCGCCTGCCACAGACAGGCAGCAGCCCCCAGAACGAGCAGCAACCCAAAGGCGCCGGCGATTCGCAGGGCCATCCGATTTTTGCGGGCAAATTTTCGGAGCCGGTAGCCTGCGCCAGGCGGGCCTGCTTCGACAGGTTCGTCATTCAAGTAACGCTCGACGTCGCGGGCCAGCCCGCTGGCTGTCTCATAACGGCGCGTGCGATCCTTCTCGAGCGCCTTCATCGTGATCCAGTCGAGATCTCCGCGGAACATCCGCGAGAGCCGGGCCGGCTCGGTTCTGCGCTGGGCCGCGACTACCGAAAGTGTTTCCGTCGAGCGGGAGAGCCGCGTGCTTGGCCGGGGCGGTTCCTCGTCGCGAATGATGCGGATTAGCTCGTCGTAGGCCGCCTGCGAAAGGCGTTTTCGATCGAAGGGTGTCGTCCCAGTCAAAAGCTCATACAACAGCACGCCCAGCGAATAGATATCGCTGCGCGTGTCGATGTCGAGGCCGCTCATCTCGGCCTGTTCGGGGCTCATGTAAAGCGGAGTGCCGACGATCTGCGCGAAGCGTGTGTAAATCGTTTTGTCTGTTAACGGCTGATGGAGGGCTTTGGCGACGCCGAAGTCGATCACTTTGACCACCGGAATGCCGTCATGGAGTGTGACGAGGACATTCGAGGGTTTGATGTCGCGGTGGATGATCCCTTTCTGATGGGCATGCTGGACCGCCCGGCAGACCGAAACGAACAGCTCCAGCCGCTCGCGCGGCGTAAGTCGGTTTCGATCGCAATAATCGGTGATCGGAATTCCATGGACCAGCTCCATCACAAAGTACGGGCGGCCGGAATCGGTGGTTCCCGCATCCAGGACCCGCGCAATATTGGGATGGTCCATCAGAGCCAGAGCTTGACGCTCCGCCTCAAACCGCGTGATCACCTCCTGAGTGTCCATCCCCGGTTTGATGACCTTGATCGCGACGCGGCGGCGAACGGGCTTCTGCTGCTCGGCCACAAAGACCAGCCCAAAGCCGCCTTCCCCGATCTGCTCCATCAGCTTGTACGGCCCAATCATCGCGCCAACATGCTCGGCCTCGCCAATCACTGTTGAGGGAGGCGTAAGAGGCAGTTCGTCAAAGGGGTTCTGCGAGTCGCGCATGGCTGATCTCGGATGGCGCTTGCCAGATTAGGGCACGCCGCGCGGACTCTGCAATACGCCGAAATTGATTCGCTTTATGGGATTGCGTGCGCCGGCGACGGGTTGGCTTTGCCCACGGTGAGTCGACCCTACTACTCAATGCGACGCCCGTCGACCGATCTGGCGAAGAAAACGCCAGGATTCCTCGACCAGTGCGGGCGGCCGTCCAGCCGCTGGGCTTGCATCGGCCCAATTCTTGGCAGCTCCGTTTCCATATGCTATCGCTCAGCGGACCCGCAAAATGTTCGAATTCTGCCTGCGATTACCGGGCGTCTGATCCGCGCTCACAGCCCGATCCCGCATTCCGCCAAGACGTATGAGAATCCGGCAGGCGGAGCGTCTGCCGAAAAACGGATGAGTTTCCGGTGAATGCCAGAGCGGCACTTATCGGTCGATTGATGGGCGATCCAAAAAAGGGTAGGGATTTGGGAATTGGAATGCGGGCCACTAGGACGCGAGACCCCGGAGGAACCTCAGCCCCTCCGGGTTTTTTTGCTTTGCACGAAAAGAAAAAGCACGTCGTCCCGTCCATTGGACGGCGCGGATCTGGAGCCAAGGATTGTCACTGGGCGATCCGTTTGCCGTCGGGGTTGGTTGAACGCCACGCCCGTCCTCCCCGCGTCGCGCGTCCCCCCAAAACGCGAACGGGCTGTCGTTTGCCAGCCGAACGTAGCCCGGGCTGCTGCCGGTCTTCAGCCGCTCGTCAGAGCCATCGGCTGGGATCAAACCGCGACGCCGCGACGGAGCGTCGGAATTCGAGCCGGACGAATGGAAAGGCACGTTTCGGTGCGGGGCCGCGACCCCCCAAAAAGGGGCAAATATAGGTAGTTACACTTAGGGGATTCCCCGATGGCAAGATCAGGGATTCCCCTAGTTGCTTAAGTTATCCTGAAGACGGTATGGTCGCTCGTCCAGTGTAAATTCTTCCTCCTGTGTATGTCTTTCCTCTAGTGTTTATGCGTTCCGTATGTTTGGTTTTCTTCCTTTTTTAGGAGTCTCATGATGACAGCTTTCGGGCCTCAGCGCGCTCGGCGCCCTGGTTTCACTCTGATCGAACTCTTGGTGGTGATCGCAATTATTGCGACACTCATCGCCCTGCTGCTTCCGGCCGTTCAGGCCGCGCGGGAAGCCGCTCGCCGCAGCCAGTGCCGCAACAACCTGAAGCAGTTCGGCATTGCCATGCACAACTACCACGACGTGTGCCGAATGTTCCCGATGGGCGCGGCGGTGTACGGCAACAACGTGGTGGGGGCTCCTGGTGTTGTCGCCTACTCCCACACGATGGCCGACGCATTCCTCCTGATGACGCCCTACGACGAGCAGACCGCCTTTGCCCACGCCTACCAGTGGAACCGCGCGGTCAACAGCCAAACGGTCACGGCTTCCACGAACGGGGTTGGCCTGACGCCAACCGCGATCCAAGCGGCCTCGGCCAGCGGGCTGTACCGCTGCCCGTCCGACACGTTCGGCGATATTTTCCCGGGCGGAGGCGCGAATGGGTTCTTTGACGTTCCAATCAACTACCTCTTGAGTCACGGCGTCAATGACCAGTATTGCTGGAAGACGGCGAAGATTCCGTCGAGGGAACTCGGCGTGTATAACATCAACGCGAACACGCGCATTCGGGACATCACCGATGGCACGAGCAGCACGTTCGCCATCGGCGAAGGCGCGATGGCTCCGCTGATCCGGACCCCGAAATTCTCAGGTTGTCGTGGCCGCTACTGCATCGTGCCGGCCTCCTTCCCCAATCCGATTCCTCCTCCGATCCTGGCAATCGGCGTCCCGGCCAGCGACGCGGGCGCGCCTCAGCCGCCGTGGCTCCAGTTCCTCGTCAACGCCTCCACGGTGAACTCCACTGCGAGTAACGCACTCCCTGTGCTGACAAATGGCGACGGCGGGTGCACGATGGAGCAATTGAACAAGAACCCGGTGACCGACACGTTCGTTGACCTTCCTGCGGGCGCGGCGTACGTCGTCAGTTCCTGGAACACCTGCGCCAGCACGTGGACCAGAGGCATCGGCCAGGGGCCACTCGGGCCCGCTGATCCGCTCGTCGGCTTGGCTGGTCCCCCGATTGGCCTCGACATGACGGGGCAAGGGAATTCCAGCACGGGCAAGCCAAACCCGGCGCCCCTTGCGAATGCGAATGTTCACGTCGGCAGCCTCTCGAACTTCCGCAGCAATCATCCCAACGGGGGCCTGTTCCTGTTGTGCGACGGCTCGGTTCAGTTCCTCAACGAGAACATCGACATGTCGATCTATACCGGCCTCTCCACCATGCAGGGTGGCGAGACGGTGAGCGGCGCTGTCGGCGAACCGTAAGCGTTCTGGTTTGCGGTTGTTTGACTTTTCGTAAGATTGGCGGGCTGTCAACGCCTTCGTTGGCAGCCTGCTTTTTTTTGCGTTCACTTCCAGCGTTTGATACGCGTCGCCACAGGGTCCAGCCGGTCCGGTTGAGACTCATCTGGATCGTCGATTTCCC
Source organism: Planctomycetaceae bacterium (assembly GCA_035949535.1). GTDB lineage: Bacteria > Planctomycetota > Planctomycetia > Planctomycetales > Planctomycetaceae > DASPSM01. The sequence continues at coordinate 13,526 of DASZIA010000036.1, forward strand.
GCTCGCACCTGGACCGTGGCGTTTGTCGTGCCTCTCGCGCAAACGGTCTTTCAATCGAAGGAACAAGTGACGTGAGGAATGCCAGTTACATCGCAATTGTGTGTGGCGTACTCTTGGCCGTCTCCGGCTGCGGCAAGACAAAATTGGCTGCGCCCAACACACCCATTGGATTGTCCCCCGACCGGCGACGCCGCTCGATCACCATGTACTATTACACGAACGGACGACCGGCCGAAGAGGTGAACGAATCGCACGAGACGCGCTCCAGCTCCGCACGGGCGAAGGGACGGCGGGTAGCGTCGCCTCAACATTCATGAAGCGATTCGTGCCGCCGATCGCATGGGACGCCCTCCGGCAGCTCTAGACGCGCCCGCGGGGCGCCGGCGGGTCCAAATCGACCGCGCGATGAGCGGCGAGCGGACCGGCAGCGGAGGAGCAGCTGGCGAACACGCCCGAAGTCCGATTCCACCAAGCGCATAGGAAACCGCCATGCGGAACCGCGTGCCGAATAACGTTCGTTTGATGCGATGCCCTCTAATGCCAATTTCGCGGCGATCGTTCAGCCGCAAGCGATTCTCACAAAACGTTTGAGTTCTCGGCACGAAAATCGAGCGTCAAAAAACCGATGAGAATCCGGGACGAGCCAAGCGGCGGCTCTCGTAAAACGGTCCTTTGTTGGCGACTCCGCAAAAAGGTTTGAGATCACGGGAGAACCGAAAATCGTTGGTCGCGGTTCCGGTCATCGACATCAGAAACCTCGCGTTGGATCGATCGATTTGAGCCAGCGGCGAGTAGCGAGAGCCGCCGGGATCCCGGCCGTAAGACACCCAGTCGACTGTTCCACTGCGACCAGGTGGTCCGTTGTAGCGCCATACGTCCAAAAAGCCGTGTGCTACGTCGATGACGAGGGCGGCCAGCACCAGAAGTTGCGCGACGTCGCGCGAATAAAACCGCTTCAAAATCCGATCCCCACCTCAAGTGCGCGGATCGATCGCACGCAGGCTCCGTGAGCCTTTGTCGGGCCCCGTGTCCACCCTCGACGACTGTCAGTATCATGACAACTGTTCGGAGGGGACTGTATGGAGCATCGGGATTCCTTTGTCACGGCTTTAAGGGGCCTGCTCGAGGAAGGGCGCGTGGTGCTGAAAACGCCTCTCGTTCCGGCTGTGGCCGAGCTGCGCGCGGCCGAAGGCGTGCTGATCGAATTCGAACAGCGATTCCGTCTGGAAATGCCGGGAGAGCCTCCGGCGTTTTCGATGTCCGCTGCCTTGTGGGGGGCCGAGATGACTTATCTCGCCTGCCAGTGCCTGGCCTTTCGCGAGATCGACGAAGCCGAGTTGAGCAGCCGGCTGTCGCGGTCTTTTACCGCACCCCGGGATGCCTCGGTTCATTATTCCGTCGACCTGACGTTTCGAATGCTGCCCGATTTGTATCACCGAGCGCAATCCGCGTCGCGAAATGATCCCCTCGTCCATCGCCTCCGGGAATGGGCCGACGCTTGGCCGGTCTCTTCCGTGGGGATTCCCCAGTCCACAGGCGAAAACGTTGTGGTGGGACCGAAACAGATTGAAACGATTCTGGAGAATTCGAGCCTTAGAACGCTCTATATCGACCGCATCTTCGCTCGGAATGATCTGAGTCGATTGAGCGACCCTCGCGTCCGCGAGTTGGTTACAGCGGCGATTGGATTGCATGAGCAGCTGGCGCCGGAATTGTTGGCGGCAGCGAACGCGTCGAAGCATCAAGTCGAGGCATCATGAACGACGTTCGAGACGCGACACTGGCCAATTTGTCGCGGAGGATCAACGATGAAGTGTTGCGGCCCCTGAAGGATGCCTTCGTCGCAAAGGATGAGGTCATCGACTTGATGGGGGTCTGTCTGGTCGGCGGAGAAAACCTGTTCATTCTCGGCCCGCCGGGCACGGCCAAGAGCGCACTCGTGCAGGGATTGTCGCGCCGCTTGGACGGTCGCGTGTTCGACTATTTGCTGACGCGCTTCACCGAGCCGAATGAGTTGTTCGGGCCGTTCGACATTCGCAAGCTGCGCGAAGGCGAGCTGGTCACGAACACTGAAGGAATGCTGCCGGAGGCGTCGCTCGTCTTTCTGGACGAACTGCTCAACGCGAACAGCGCGATCCTGAACAGTTTGCTGTTGGTGTTGAACGAGCGCGTCTTTCGCCGGGGGCGCGAGACGCGACGGCTGCCGACGTTGATGGTCGTCGGCGCGAGCAACCGGCTCCCCGAAGACGAGGCGCTGCGGGCCCTGTTCGATCGATTCCTGCTGCGCGTGCGTTGCGACAACGTGGGCCAGGAGCAGCTCAACGAAGTGCTCACGGCCGGTTGGAAATTGGACATCGAGCGACAACACCAGATACCGACCATGTCGGTCGACGATGTTTTGCAAATGCAATCGCTCTTGCCGCTCGTCGATTTCTCGCAGGTCCGTGCTGTCTACTTGGAGCTCGTGCACCGACTGCGGCACGCGGGCATCTCGATCTCCGACCGCCGCGCCGTGAAGTTGCAGCGACTGCAAGCCGCGAGCTCCTTGCTCTGCGGCCGCTTTGTCGTCTCGCCGACCGATCTGTGGATCTTGCGATACATCTGGGACTCCGAAGAGCAACAGGAAGTGATTGCGACCATCGTGCAGGACGCGGTGAACCGGCATCTGGACGACGACATCGTTCGGCATCCGCGCGCGCGAGGCAACGAAGTCCCCAACGCCGAAGAGTTGGCGCGGGATCTGGAACGGCTCGACGCTCGCTTCAACGGCGGCGACCTCAGCCAGACGATCCGTATCTATCTGCGCGACCAGCTCGGCGTGCTCAGCGGCCGGGTTCCGTGGGTCGCCGATTCGCAGCAGCGATCGTTTCTTGAAGAGAAGCTCGAACGGCTCTGGGAGCGCATCGGCAGGCCGGAATGACGGAGATTTATGCTCTGCAGCTTCCGATCGCCGACGCGCCGCAGGTGGGATCGCTGCGGACGAACGGCGCCTTGGAGGTTTGCGAAGAGCGCGACCGAATCTGGCTGCGGACGGCCGATCCTACCGAATCGCTGCGACTGAAGTTGCGAGGTCTTCCCGGTGCCCTGCTGTTCGCGGTGAGTGCCGATGGTCAGCTCTGCCGCGTCGGCTCTCGTGTTCCGCGCGGACACCTCCCGAGCGGTCCGTGGATGCAACTCTCGACTTGGCTTCACGTGCGGCTGCCGACGGCCGCGCTGCCCGCTCAACTGCCAAACCGCATTCCGGTTCGCCTCGTGAGCCATCCCATCTACCGCGAACCGAATCTGCTGCTGACGTCGTTGGCGACGTGGGCTTCCTATGGCGTGACCGCGCCGCAAGTGCGGCTGGACCGGTGGCATTTCGCGGTCTCCGCTAAGGAGGAGGTCATCGTCCGCGGACTACCACTGCCGCCGTTGCCGGGATCCCGACTCGTCGAGGAGCAGGGAATTGCCGTTCCCAGTGGATGGCACTGGTTTCCGGCCGTCGACGCCGACGTGCTTCGCCGGATGTTCAAGCTTTCTGCGAACGACCTGCTCTTGTGGACTGCGGAGGGCCGGCGCGAGCGGATCGCGTCGGACCGGTTCGTGCGAGCGACGCGGTCGGCGATTCGCCTGTCGGGCCGGGGGCGGAACAATGACGACTGATTTGAACGTTATTCGGGCCTACCTTGTTCCGCGATCGAACGCGTTTTGGAAGTGGTCACCCGACGGCGAGGCGATTGTTGGGCTTGACGGTCATACGATCGCATTTTGTCGGGAACTCGAACTCGTGCTGAGGCGGCAACTTTCAACCGGGCTGCCGCCGTTCGGACCGATTGTGCTCTTGCTGGCAGCGTGTCGTGACTCGTGGCCGGAAATCGCTAAGGCATTCGGAAGCTTTGAAGAGTTGCTCGGTCAACTCGAAGTGCTTGCCGAAATGAAGAGTCCGGGAGCAAATGGTCTAGCCCAGTCGCTCCGCAAATCTCTGGCGAGCCTAAATCGGATCCATGAGCTCCCCGACGACCTGCGCCAGAATGCAGACGCCAAAGCGGAACTCGTAGCGGCTGCACTGGAGTCGGTGCAAGAGCGCACGACGCCCGAATTGGCCGCCGAGATTGTAGCCGCCCTCGATGCCGGCCTGGCCGCCGAGCTTTTGGAGCAAGAGGCCGAACCTTCTCGAACGATGGCGTCCCTTTTCGATGATTTGAAGTTTTTCAGTGGCGGGTTGAAGGGATTGGATGCGGACGCACTGCGCCTGCGGCTCGCAATCGGCCTTGATCGCGATGTGCTTCCCGCCGAGGTCGTGGAGCCTTTGGCGAGGAAAGTTCGCAAGTTACTCGACCGGCTCAAGGACGACCGCGAACTCTCCGGCATGGTTCGGCTGGCCCGCAACTTGATGGCCATCGTGCACTTGCCCAGGCCGCTCGACGTCCCGGACGAAATGCCCGTCGGCGGCGTTTCGGACATTTCCCAACGCGGGACACTCGACCGACTGCTGATCAGCGAGCTGGCACAAGACGATCAAACGCTGATGCTGCGCCTGGCGATGAACGAAGCGCTTTATCTACGGCGCGAGACGCCGCCGGCAAACCCGCCCCGCGGCCGCGTGATCGTGCTCGATAGCGGGCTGCGCCTGTGGGGAGTGCCCCGGATCTTCGCGACGTCGGTCGCGTTGTCGCTCGCGGCACTAACTGAGGCAACGATTAACCTCAGTGTCCTGCGACCCGAAGCAGACCGCCTGCAACCCGTCGACCTGACGACGCGTCAGGGCTTGATCGATCACTTGAAGGTTCTCCGGCCCGAATCGCATCCCGCGCGGGCGCTCGGCGAATTGAATCGCCACGTCTCCAAACTTGACGGCGACATCGACACGATTCTGATCACTGGGGATGATGTCGCCGCAGACGACGAGTTTCGCCGCGAACTGGCCGAGGGGAATCCGGAGATTTCGTTTTTCATCACGGTTTCTCGCGGCGGCGAGTTTCGATTGATGCAGCGGACCGTCCAAGGCACGACCGTGCTGCGCGAAGCCAAACTCGATCTCGAAAAATTGCTGGCGCCGACCACCCAGCCAACCACTCCCTTGATCGATCCGCAGCATCTGGCCGACCGGCCCGCCATTCTGCGCATTAGTCCGTTTCCGTTAGGGTTGCCGCATCACCCCTCCCCGCAACAAAGCTGGTGGCTGCAATGGCCGGCGGCGGTTCTCTCCGTCACGAACGATCGAAGACTCATGTTCTGGGACAGCCCCTTGCGCGGGGCGCTGCAACTGACGGACAGGCTCCCATCGCGCCAAGTCGTGTGGTCTCGGGGAACTGTTGAGGATGGTCGAACCCAGTTCATCGTCGGCGACACCGGGCGACCGCGACTTTGGCTCATCACCGCAGACTTGCAGCGGCACGACTGTGAGGTCGCTGGCCTCGCAACAACGGCGTCGCCGGTTCGATGCATCTGCGACCACGCGGGGATGTTGTTCGTTATCCACAAGCGCGACATCGACCTCGTCGACATGTATTCAGGAAATCGGCTGCAGGGCCATCCAATTCCCAGTGGGTTTCGTTGGATTCATGAGCGGTTCTTTCGAGCGCCGGACGCCTGGTACGCGCTCTCCTACGATGGAAGCACGGCCCGGTTCGAGAAAGTGGTCTCGTACAACGAGTTTGCCGATTGGCTACGCGTGATCGCGATGTTTGACGTCAAGGGCGTCCAGGGGCCGGTGGGACTCTGCCGCGGCGATGCTTCTCTTTTTTTCACAGCTGACCGTAAGCACATTGAGTTGAAGGTTTTGCTGCACAACGTCACGCGGGTCCGTCAAATCGCGCGCGACGGCCGCCGGGTGTGCGTTGATTATTTCATCAAAGACAATCGCCTCGAATTGGCGAAAACTGCTGTTATCAACACGTCCGATCAAACCGTGCAAGGCCTGTCCGGCAACCCGCGCCTGGCTCTGGAACCGAGGTTGTGGGAGATGGTCCGTCCTCGCAATCTGCGAACGCATTTTCGGTCTGTGGGTCGCATGGCCGGCGCTCTCTTGCTGGAAACGGTCCGCGGTCATGTGGTCGCCCTGCGGTTTAACAGGAAAGACGAGGGATTCACCCTGGAGCCTCTTCCTTCCGTCGACCAGTTTCGCCTGGTCATGCGGGCTTTTTCACCACTGCCTGCGACCACGCCCAGGGTGGGTTATCGCCTGTCAGTGGCGACATTTCCCGACGGAAGCCGGGTGTATCTCGATTCGCGCGGACTCCTTCACCTGAAGAGTTCCGACCGCCAAATCCCGGAAGCAACCTTCGTGATGCACGACGAGGATGCGGCCGGCTGGTGTGCGGACGGACGTATGTGGGGACAGCCCTACTTCCTAGGCTCTACGCCTTCGGCGCCGCCCCACGAGATCCAAGAATCGATTTTGACTCCGTTTACCTCCCGATTGTCATGACCGTCGAACAGTTGCGAATTCGATTCACGCCCGCCCACTTGCGCGAGCCGCAAGCCTGGTTCATTCCCGGCTCGCGCCCGGAGAATTGGCTGAGCGAGATCGTTGGGTGGGGTGTTCCACACTCAGCAATCTCGCTGCGTCTCGTGTCGCGTTCGCTCGGCGATCGAACTCCGATCGGCAGTCTCGTGACGATCCGCGGCAAGGCAGCGCCGCGCGCTTCCAGGCGCTGTCAGCCCTATGGATGCTTCGCGGAGAGGCTCTTTCTGCCGGTGGAAGCGCGGCTGGCCCCCGCGGTCGAGGAACTTGAGCTGGGCGAGCTGTTTGCTTCCGGAACAAGCTATGTCTGGCACCCCGTTGCCGGCCTGATCGGATTTGAAGAGGACGACATCCTTTCCGTCGGCGATCTGCTGGAACAATTGCCGGAGACAGAGGCCGATTGGGACCGGGCCGATCCAGGGACAACCTTCAGCCGCCGGCTCGTGTCGGTGGAGGTTGATCGTCCGCTCAGCATCGAGTCGATTATGCAGGCCGCGCGTGGCGATATCGGCAGTCGATCGGGCGCGCTCGACGAGTTGCCCGCCGCGCCGGGAGATGGGCACGGTGCGTCACTGATCCGAATTGCCGCCCTGCCCCTTGTGGCAATCGGTTCCGCCCTTGACTGGATTGCCTCGAAGCTGCCAACCCTCCCAAAAACAGCCCACCCAAACTGGCTCGACCGGATGAATCAGTGGTTGTCGACAGCGATCTCGGCAGAGTGGCAATCGGCGCGAGAGCGCGAACTGCGGCGACTGATGGAGATGTTGAAAAATGAGCCGGATGAAGGTCTGCAGTATGCGCTCCCTTTGGACTCGACAGGAGAGCCCGCACGTGGATTCGCGCGACCGACCGCCCGATTGATCCGACACCTGGTCGATTTCAAGCTCTGGTCGCGCGGTGGCTCGGCGGACCTGTGGCCAGTGACGCCCGCCATGCGTCACGAGCTGGCGGCCCGATATCGTGAACTAGCCGATCGCGAAATCCGTCTGGGTCGTCATCGTCGAGCTGCCTACATCTATGCAAATCTCTTGGGCGATTGGGCCGCATCCGCTGCGACATTGAGAACCGGCGGCTACTACCGAGAAGCGGCGACCCTGTATCAAGAACGATTGCAACGCCCTCGCGACGCCGCCGCGTGCCTGGAAGAGGACGGCGCCTGGAACGAGGCAATCAACCTGTATGAAAAACTGAGCGACTACGAAAAGGCCGGGCACCTCTATCGCAAGATCGAACAACACGAACACGCGGAAAGCGCCTACCGCAAAGCCGTCGCTCAGCACCTGCAGCACGGCGATCGAACCGCCGCGGCACGCTTGTTGGAGAACGAACTCCGACAGATGGAGTCAGCGCTTGCAGCGCTGCGCGGGGGTTGGCCCGGCTCACGGCAAGCCAGCGCCTGCCTGACCGCAGAGTTCCGCCTGTTGGGACGCCTCGGTCGGCATGCGGCTGCCGACAGGCGAATCGCAGAGCTTCGCGACCAGCCGCTGATCCCCGAACATTTGGCGCTCCTGGCTCCGTTGCTGGCACTGACAGCGGAGGATTATCCCGATGCCCAGGTGCGTTCTGCGGCGGCCGACACAACTCGGATCGTCGTCTCACGGCGATTACTCCAATTGGAAAACGCCAAACTCCCGCCCGACCGTCGGCTGCTCGAGGCGATCGAAAAGCTGGCGCCGGCAGACCGCTTGCTCGGGCGCGACTGCGCGCGGTTTTTCCGCGAATCGGAATTTCGATTCGCACCGGTGCCGACGAAACCAGCTCGGCAAATCGTCTCGAAAACCCGTCCGCCCGAGCTGCTTCATACCGCGCAACTCTCGCCAACGCTCGATTGGCTTTGCGGAACGGGCACTAACGAGTATTTCTTTGCCGCAGGCTACCGGCAAAAGAAACTGGTTCTCGAGGGCCGGAGCTGGGCTGAAATTTACAACCTGCCGCGAACCGTATCGTGGGACGCGCCGACCATCAATCGCCAGCCGATTCTTCTGGCGCCCTGTCCCTTCGATCGCCACGGAATGTGGATTCACGTGAGAGGCGCCGTGCCATTCGTGCCGCTCACGGTCGTCGTCTCGGACAGCGATCAGAAGCGTCTCGTCATCCGGACTCCGCCCTGGTCCAATCGCGAAACCGTCGCACTGGCCCGCGCCGAACAGGGTGTCTCCTGGGCGGTCTCCGCGGGAAGGAGCCTGGTCGTGAGCGCATTTTCGCCGGAGGGGACGCCGCTTTTTTCCCGCGAAATCCCGCCGGATGATTTCACGCCGCTGCCATCTCATTCGGTGCCCTTGCATGCGCGCGCCGAAGGCCTTTTTTTTGCGATCGGCAATCACTTGATGAGCGTCGACGGAAGACACCGCGTGAATTCGACCGAGTTTGACGAGCCGATCATCGCTCTCAGCGGTTCGCCCGCGCATACTCGCGTGCGGCTCGCCCTGAGCTTTGTCCACGGCGGCGGCGTGTTTTGGAAAGACTCGTCGAGCGTGCGTCGGTTTGGGGACGACTTGTCCCAGCCACGCACCGTCTTCACGATCTCTGGGCATCTGGTCGCTGTCGACGCCGTCCGGATCGAAATTTACCGACTCGATCGCCACGAGGTGAAGCTCGAATCGACCGGCGACAGCCCGGGACAACCGTTGGCCGTGATGCGCGTGAGAAAGAACGAATTTGCGATCCTCGACGCGACTGCGCTCCTCAGCGTGTATCGAATCCCCAACTGATGCAGTCAAAAACCTCAGTGTCCAGAGAGCGCGTCGACGTTCGCCAGGATCGTGCACTTGAGGCCCTTGGAGAGCCGATTAATCCTTACCAGCGGCGTGCGGCCGATCGATTCGGAATTGTCGTTGGCAGTTGGCATTTCAGATTTTCCTTAATGCATTTTCGATGAATTCGGGTTCGCGGAGTGACGCTGTTCCCGAGCTAGATTTTTGTCGGCTGGTCGTCGCCACTGGCCGTCCACTGTCGTCCCAGCTCGTCCATCGACCTTGGTGGTGGAATCTGCGGTACTTTCAGTCCGAGTTCCCGACCGCGACGAGCGCGGATCGCCGCAGTGTCAACGCCGAACTCCTTGTCACGAGCGGCGACCACGGCGTCATCGCATTGCTCGTCTCCACCCAGTGACCAGATCAGGAGCGGCTCGCCGATCGGGACGGCGGTTTTGGGATCGGGCCACGTGTGCCAGGCTTTGCCCCAAGTTGTGAGGAGCGATTTCATGAATCGCTTCTCGTCGGCTTCCGGCATGCCCGGAGCCACGAGCCCACCGCCCAGCACCTCGTACGTGTGCGGATGCCAGTATTTCTTCTCGTCTTCAGGCAGGGTGCGATAGACGGCATCGCTGATAACGTATTCGACGCCGAGGAGCTTGGCGTTGGCCCCGGTGCCGTCGAAAAGCACACATTGAAACATGTCGTCATGACCGGCGCGCGAGTGTCCGGCACAGTAATGCTGTGTGGTCAGCAGGAACTTCGGGTTGTTCTTGGCGGTATGGATCCCGCAGAAATGAACGTGAGGTCCGGCCAAAGGCGACATCTCTCGGGTGGCGGTTTCGTGGCCATCGACTCTGGATGCGTGGCCAGCCAATGCCGTAACTCCGAGGATTCCGACTTTGGCGAGAAGCTCGCGACGATGCATACGTCTTGCTCCCGGGAACGAAGGAAAGGGATCGCTTAAACCTCAAACAATCTCGCTCGACGGATTTGCCCAACTCGATCGGCTCGTCGAACCCGATCGGGAATTCCCAGACTGTCAGGCCGTCTTGACGGTGCCCCGATCGCCTTCGAGCTCGACCGGCGTGATGTAGTCGCAGGGCATGTTCATTTTCTTGAACCAGGAGGCCATCGCTTCTTGCGTAGGGGCTTCCATCACGCAAACGACTTTCCCCTCCGCGAGATTCAAGAAGCTGCGGTAGGGCCGCACGACCGGATCATTCTGTGCGGCCTGGGCGAGTTGGTCAATTGCTCGCGTTTCAGCATTCCGGGTGGCATCGTGTGACTGCTCAGGAACTTAGCCATGGGTGGCTCTCCCGTGTTTTTGGTTGCGATTCTCGAACGCCTCATTTTTCAAGCCGAGAAGCGCGCGCAGTTGGCGCCAACTTTTTTCCAAGAATTCGGTAATCAGGGAAAACTCGGGGCGGAAGCGTCGCGGCTTGTCGCGTGGGCGGCACCCGCTCTAAGATCGAGACACGTTTCGTGATCTCCTTGCTCCTACGATGTCCTTGCTCTCACTTGGAGGGGCAACGATGTCCCTCTCGGGCGACTCCCGCGTCTCGGTGGTGCTCCGGGCGGCACAATCCGGGGACCGGCAGGCGGCGACGGAGCTCTTGCCGCTCGTCTATACCGAGTTGCACCAGCTTTGCGCGGTCGCGGATGGCTCGGCAGCCCCCCGGCCAGACCCTCACGCCCACTGCGCTGGTTCACGAGGCCTATCTGCGGATCGCCGGCGAAAGTGACCTGACCTTTGAAGGCCGACAGCACTTCTTCTTCGGCCGACGGCACGGTGCGCCAGTGGGACGCCGCAACCGGCCGAGAAGTCGCGCCGCCTTACGAACGTCATACCGGCGAGGTGATGACGGCAGCGTACAGCTCGGACGGAATCTGGATTGCTTCCGGGGGCACCGACCGCACGATCCGACTGTGGCGTGCGGACGACCGGCAAGAGCGCGCGGTGCTGCACGGCCACACGGCGTTCGTGAAGGAAGTTGCGTTTGAGACCGACGGCCGCAGGGTTGCCTCGACGAGTTCGAGTTTTGGAAGCCAAGGCTACGACGGGGACCGCACGGTGCGGCTCTGGGACTGGAACGACAACGGCCTGCCCCTGCTCCGAGGGCATACGAGCTACGTCTACCCAGTGGCTTACAGCCCGGACGGCCAATGGATCGCCTCGGGAAGCTGGGACCACACGGTGCGCCTGTGGGATGCGCAAACGGGAGAGCACTGCGCGACATTTCCACACCGAGGCACGGTCCGGGCTCTGGCTCTTGGCCCCGACAGCGCATGGTTGGTCAGCGCATGCGATGCCGACGAAAAACTGCAGGTTTGGGACGTTTTGACTGGCCGGCGTCGAACGGAGGTTCCAGGGACCGGAAAGGTCGTCGTCGCGGTCGCGATCAATCCGGACGGAACGCGAGTCGCGGCTGCGGACCAGAACGGAGCCGCAAGCGTCTCGGAAATGGCGACCGGGCGCAACGTCCACTCTTTGCGCGTGGACGGCGAATGGCGCGCGAAAACGGCTCTCGCCTATAGTCCGGACGGACGGCGGCTTGCTGGCACCGGTAAGGACCTGGCGACAGTTGCCGTTTGGGACGCGCAAACGCACCAACAGACGGGGCGGATGGCAGGTCATACTTGGTCCAGTCTACTCCGTCGCATTCAGCACCGACGGGCAGCGTCTGGTTTCTGCCAGCAGTGACCACACTGTCCGCGTTTGGGACATCGCCACGGAAGAATGCGTCGCCGTTTTGGAGGGGCATACCGACGAGGTGTTCGCAGCTATCTTCCACCCGGACGGCACGCGGCTGGCATCGGCCGGCCGCGACCGCGCGGTCTGGCTGTGGGATCTGGCGACTGGAAATGAGGTGGCCCGGCTCTTGGGGCACACGAACTACGTTTTTTCGCTCGCCTTCAGTCCGGACGGCAAGAGCCTGGTGTCGGGATCCGGCGACGGCACGGTCCGCCTGTGGGACACCGAACTGCTGACGCAGCGTTTTCAGGCGCGCCAGCCTGCTGCCGCTTTACGGCTGGAGTCCGATCGCTTGGTGGAGGCGCTGTTCCGCGAAAAGAATGGCGACGCCGACGCGGTTGCGGCGGCAGTGCAAGGGAATCACTCGCTCAGCGAGGCGCAAACGCACGCCGCCCTGCGCGCCATGCTGAGACGATCTGCATCGCGCGGCACCCGTGGAGGATAGCCCCACGCCTTGATGTTACTTCCCAGGCAATAGTTCTCTAAGTGCGTGAAACACGTCCGTACGGGCGACGTGATGCGGGTTGACGAAGGCTGCAACCTTTGGTTCTGCGGCCGCAAGATGCACATCATCATTCATGACGGGTCGAATATCTGCCCGCAAGAGGTGGAGTAAGCCCCGGCGGAGCACCCGGGGATCCAAGCGGCGGGGATCGGCGGCGTCCGTAAGACTCGCAAGGACGGATGGCGAAATGTGTCGCGCTCTTGAGCGCGCTGTCAATCAATCTTCACCTCCCTGCTTTTTTTCAGATTTTTGATTTGACTTTTTGGTTTCACCGCATCAGGATGTTGCCTGTTCCGGTCCAACGGCTGGACGGAAACGGCGCGAGTGTGGTTGATCAGTCGTTTTTGATTGATTTGACTGCAAGCCCGGCCCGCTTCTTTCGATGAGCGCATCTTCGTGCCGTCGAGCCTGTCATCAGGCGCCGGCAAAGTGTGCGTGACATAATCACGGTGGGGATCGCAGACCCCGTCGGTCGTTGCGCGCCGCTTAGACGCGCGCCCCACCCGTCCCTAGCCTTACCACCTCGATTGGTGCGCAGATCGCCGCACTGCAAACCGCATTCGCCGCGCGTGCGCTCGGCGACTTGAGCCATTGTTGCATGATTCCCAGACGAGACGCATGTCTATCGGCAATAGTTGCGAGAGATTCGTGAACGATCGGATTCGTTCACTATGACACATTAGATTGCAAATTGAGAAAGGGAGCACAGAGCTATGACACGTCTCTTGATCTTCGCGAGTATCCTGATTTCGTCCACGGCGGCTGTTCTGGCGCCAACCGGTGGCAGCCAGCGGGGGCAATGCCTTGAGGTACCAGATTCGGAGGCTGCATGCATCCGCGGTGGGCAGTGCAGCTCTTACCAAAAAATCGCCAACGGAGCCTGCACGAACGCCGGTAGCGACTCTTGCACATCAGGCAACTCCGACTGCAGTGGAGTATGTTCATATACGTGTACACCAACTGTGACGTACAGCGGGTCCGGGACATTCACGGGCTCATTGCTTGCAATCGACTGCAATGACACCGTCCAATCCACATGCACCGCTACGATCTGTTCGGTTTCGGGCGCGCCAGTGGCCTGTTGCCAGTGTTTAAATCCGTCCGATTTGAAATGCGGACCAACGCCTTCGGAATTGAATACGGAGGGCTGCAGCGGCACCTAAGCCATAATCTGGCCGGCGTGAATCTGCGTCATCGACGACGCACGCCGTCGAGTGCTGCGCGCTGGTTCCGAGGCAGCGTTGGAATCAATAAGGAGGGAGTCACGTGCGTCTGGCGTTCCATTGCGTGTTCGCAATCGCTTCCTTCGGCTTATTGACCATGGGTACCGCAGTCGTTGATGAGCACGCGGCCGGCGCGGAAAGCGGCTTCGACGTCAAGAGCTCTTCTTTAGCATGCAAAGGGTCGTCGGAAAGCCAGCACTGGCGCGAGGCCGAGAGCTGCGGCGTTGCCTGCGGCTACATGCTTGCGCGCCTTCGCGGCCGGCACATCAACTACAGCGACGCGGTGAGCGCGATCGCGATCGAGAACGGTGGGACATCTTTGCTGGCACTTCAAGAAGGGCTCCGGAGACTTGGTGTCGCGACGACGAGTCTGAAAGCCACGCCGCGGGATCTCGATCGCATTGCGATGCCCGTGATTGCTCACATGCTCCCCCGTCGAGAGACCAGCAGTGCCGTGGGTCATTTCTTGCTCGTCTTGCGAGTCGACGATCACAGCGTGCGGTATGTCGAGCCGAACTATGCCGCCTCGATCGAAACGGTCCCGCGGAATCAATTCCTGCGCTGCTGGAGCGGCTATCTAGTCGCACCAACGCCCCACAAAGCTGTATTCGAAACGTCCTTCAAGTTCGCCTTATGTACCTTGTTCGCAATAGTGCTCACGATCTTACTGGGAGTCTTTCCGCACGTTCGCTGGTACGCGCGTCGACGTCCCAAGAATTGTAAGCTCCGTGCGATGCTATTGCTTGTCGGACTTGTTGGAGCGAGCAGTTTGACGACGGGCTGTGCCACAATGCGGCCTAGCTCTCATGTGCCTCCCGACGTCTCGCTGTCACGACCCCAGACAGAGGATCCGTCTCGGCTGGTGGTGTGGAGCACGGAGGCGGATCTCGGGGCACTGCCGCGGGACGGGGTCGCCGAAGCAATTTTCCGTATCGAGAACCAAGGTGATTCCCAAGTTTGCCTGCACCTGGGAATGCCGACATGCCGCTGCAGCGAAGCCCGCCTCGAAAGAGACGTTCTTAAGCCCGGCGAATCGACGAACGTCTGCATGATGATGCGATCCAGGCCACATCAAGCCGGTCCGGCGGAGGCTCGAGTCTACGTTGAGGCCGAGAAAGGACGTTGGGCCGAGATGCTCAGCGTCCATGCCGTCGAACTGGGAGCCAACTTTCCCGACTGCACCTACGCGATCGGTGGGTCTCCGCCAGCGACACAAAAAGCAACCGTCGTTGGAAATATGTTCGTGAAGGCATCGGCATCGGCGGTGAAAGTCGACGTCCCTTTGAGCGGCAGCGGTCTGGAATCTTTGCTAGTCATCCGCGACCTGCGCGTCGGTTCGACGACTCAGATGACTGGCTATGCGCGTCGGGACTGTTCGTTCACGGTCGAACTCAACTCGAAAACCGGTTTAGTCAAAGAGAGACGAGAAGTCGCGCTGCCAGTTTCGGTCACCCTCGATGGCCGAACGACCCTTCATCGTATCCGGCTCATCGTGTTACCGTCGGCACGCTCTGCGGCGACCATTGCGAGAAACGTCCCATGAGTCTCACTCGTCGCGCAAAGGTCGTATTCGCTGTGTTGGCTTTGGCAAGCATCGTGGGAACTGCATTTGCTCTATCCTCTCGACTTCGAGAGGAAGCCGCTCTTACATCGCGTGAGTTTGCATGCGAGGCGCGGCGGGGACCCTCTTCTTTGAGTCTACCGCTTTCGCCAGCGGGAAGATCGAACATCTTGCAGGCACTGGCCAGGTATGACTCCGCGAAACCTCTGCGAGCTTCCGATCATTTTCATCGATGGTGTTTCGACAGTCTGAAAGGAAGTTACTCGGTCAACTCCCAATTGCAACGCGACGTAAATCACTTGCTCCTTCAGAGCAGTTTTCGCCGAACATTTCCCGGATCGTCACCGCTTGTTTTTCGCTCCGCATACGGCTGGGAGGTGCGACAGCGGACACCCCAGAATGCTCGTGAGCATCGGGAATACGAGCATCACATCGACCAATTTCTCGCCACCTGTGCCCAGATCGGCGCGCCCTTGAGTCTGCGCATTGAGAGCGATTTCGGACGAGTCTCGATCGGCGAACTCTTGGAGGCATCGCGGCGGAGTTTCGACAACAGCCAGGAGCTGTGTTGGACTCTAGTAGCCTATTGCAGCTATTTGCCCGAAGAGCCGGAATGGGAAAACCGATTCGGTGAACGCTGCTCCTTTGAATCCATTGTCAAAGATCTTCTGTCTCTGCCGTTGGAAAGGGGATCTTGTGGAGGAACGCACAAACAGTTCGCGCTGGCCTATTTTCTTGCCTCCTCAGCGGCAACTCGGTTGGACGAAGACCTGCTGCGGCAGTGCGAGGATTACCTGGCGCGCTCGAGCAAGATCCTCGAGGGCTCCCAATTGCCGAACGGAGCCTGGGATCCGCGATGGGCGACCAGTGTCGCCACAGCCTCGGGCACCCCCGATGGGTTACCGATCCGCGGGGCTGACCTAGTGCGGATCACTGGGCATCAGCTCGAGTGGGTTGGTATCGCACCGGGTGCTTGCCGGCCGCCGATTGCTTGCACATCGCGGGCGATTCACTTCCTGGTCGAGGTTCTTGATCGGGCCGAAGTAGGCGCGATTCAAAAGGACTTTTGTGCCTACTCTCACGCGGCCTGCGTGCTGCAGCGCACTCTTTGTCCTATTCACAATCCACAACTGTCGAAGGGAACCGCCACCACCGTCGACGAGCAGTCTGCGGGTGACATCTCATTGTTTTTTACGACACGCGAAGGATCACGGGACGAAGCGCAAACTCCTTGGACGGGATCAAAATGAAACCTGGTCGACGGCTTGGAACCAGTCTGATCGGGTTGACTGAGCGGTCTGTGAGAGTGTTTTCCGCGAGTTTGACAGGTAGGAGGTCGACCGTTGGATCCGAAAGCACGACCTGCAATTACTGGGCAGTGGTTTGTCACAGCAACAACTGCGCTGGCGATATTCACCTCTGCCCTATCCGTGCCGGCCGACGATTGGAAGGCCCCTCGCCGGTTTATCGGTCTGAATGGGGAACTCGGCACCTATGAGGAGGCCCAAAAGAAGCTAGAACACCTCGGGTGGCAGGACTTAGAGCTCACAACGGAAAAGGCGACCCGTTCGCTCAAAGACCTGTACGAAGGCCAAATAGCTTGGCGCAAGGCGCTCGAGAATATCGAGATATTCTTTGAGTATTCCCTGCATCGACATCGACAGTCGGCAAGGGTCATTGCTCAGAAAAAGCAGAACCAAGCTGTGCCTGACGATTTTGCATTTGAGGCACAAATCGCAATGAAGGACGAGAAGCGATTTGCGCGCATTCGCAATACGACGCCTTCCAGGAAGCCGCCCGCGAGTTTGCCAACCTCGAAACCCAAGCGGCACCCAAGGCCTGACCCCGAATTCGTGTACGCGTATAACGGAACGGCAATGAAGAGTTTCGAGCCGTTTCGCTCGATCGGACATATCCATCAGGCGAAGGTCGATGCCGTCGAGTCTCGCCATGCGTGGTACTTCGACTCGATTTCGATTCCAACAGGACAGGGAGCTGCGAGGCAGCGCGTATCGGCCTGGTATGTGCCCATTGCTTTGAGTCTTCCCACTGTTTATCGAGTGTTGCCAGCGCTACAGAAAGTCGACGGGTTTCCCTGCCATGTCGTGACGAGCGGACCCGATACCCTATGGATCGATGCCGAGCATGGTTTCTCCGTGCGGCGGCGAGTGTGGTTTCAGATGAGCAACCTGAGCCAACCGCCAGTGCTGGCTTTCGTGTATGTCAATAAGGATATCCGCCCGTGTACCGAGGACATCTGGCTGCCTCACGAGTGTTATCGCATCGACTTTGGGGGTACGCTGGAGCCGGCCAATGCGCACGGCGTGCTGACGGAAGTCCACACGGTCTCGGCCAAAGAAATTCGCGTCAACACGGTGACGGACGATTTGTTTGAGTTGACGTTTCCGCCCGGCACCAACGTGCAAGACCTGGTTACGAACAAATCGTATCTTGTTCCACACGGGGAACACTTACTTGACGACGCGATCGCTCGCGCCAATCCCATCATCGATGGCGAAGTGAAGCCCTTCCATTCGGGGGGCGGTTTCCGGTCGATTTGGCGACAGCTGCTAATTTTGAATGTCGCTGTGCTGATCGTGGCTGGGGGAGGGGTGTTGTGGCGCCGCTGGCAGATGCGCATCGAAAGAAAATGAAGTGATTCCTATTTGCAACAGTGGCTTGCCTACCGCCCAACCCAGGAGGCGGCACCCCCGAGGGCGATGGGACCAAATTGGTAGAAACCCCCACTTTGATGTACGGATGGCTAGTGCTGATTCGGTCATCGTTCTTTTAGTTTTTAAGATTCTCGCGAATGATTTGCGCTTGTGGCGCAATTTCAGGGTGGGCCGACCTGGTTAACCGGAGCCGAGCACCCCAGCACAATGCCAGCTTTGCCGCACGACGCGTTTCTCGAGGCGGTCGTCCGTCGCGATCGAGCCGCATGGGGGGCCTTGTACGACGCTCACCTTCACGAGGTCTACGCGTTTGTCTGTCATCTCATAGCGGGGGACCGAAGCTCTTGCGACGACCTCAATCAGGAAGTCTGGCTCCAGGCGATCGCCTGCATCGAAAGATTTGACCCTCAAAAAGGAGAACTGCGCGATTGGTTGTTTGGCATCGCCCGGCGACAGGTCGCGCTTCACTTTCGTCGTTTGTCCGGTTTGAGCGTTTCGTCGGCCGACGATCTCGCCGAATCGATGGAACGGGTCGATAGTGCCTTGTTACTTCCGCAGGAGATGATGGAACGCGTCGAGCGAGCGCGACTGGTCCGTGCCGCGTTCATGGCAATGCCTCTGTCACACCAACATGTCCTGCATCAGAAATACATCGACGGCCGTTCGGTTCAGGAAATCGCGACGGCCATGAAGACGACCGCGAAGGCGGTGGAGTCGTCGCTGTCGAGAGCGCGCGCTCGCTTGCGAGTGCTGCTGGGACCCTATTTCGCGCCGGCGCCTCAACATCGAGGCGCAAATTCATGAACATTCGGTCAGACGAGCTTGATGCAGAGGAAAAGAAAGTGCTCAACGAAGCGCTTTCCTCCGGTGGAATCCAAGTGGGTCCCACGGAGGAGTATGCGGCCGAATTGCGGCGGCGGCTATTGAGTGCGACCGCAGGGTTCCAGGTCGTCCGGGTCAAGCCGAAACGCCGGGTTCTACTCGGGTCAATGCTTGGAGCGGGCGTCGCCGCGATTGTGCTGGCTGTGCTCTGGTTCTGGAATGCTGAGCCCGCTTGGGCGTCGGCCATCCGAAGGGCCCGCGGACAGGCCTGGATCCGCGCCAAGATCGAGCGAGACGGTGTGTCTCGTGGGGAGATCTGGGTCTCGCCAGAACGAGATATCGTTGCAGCGACGCTCGGAAAGATCGTACTGTTCCAGGATTACAAGCACGGGATCTTCTTGCGCTACGATGGAGATCAGAAGGTCCTCTATCGCGCTTCCCGGCCTGAAAATCCAAGTCTAAGTCCTGAGTTGTTGTCGGCTTCGGAGCTTGCGGCGATGTTCCGCCGTTCTCCCAGGGCTCCTTTGTTGCTTTCAAACGAAATTGTCGAGCACTGGACCTTACAGGACCGGATGATCGATGGGATTCCCTGCAGCGACTACGAAATCAACGTTCGCTCGCCGGGCGGTGTCGCGAGCACTCTGATGCTGGCGGTCGACAAGCGTCAGTCGCTACCGCGCTCGTTGACAATCACCCAGGGGGACTTCCAGGCGACGTCACGGTTCGATTATCCGCAGTCGGGTCCGATGGATGGACAAGCCCTGGGGATTCCAGTCCATACTCAGATCGTCGACATTGATAAATCCGGCGAGCTTTCGTCGATTGTTCAGACGTTACAAGAGGCGCGAAAGAATTTTGATGACTATACCGCCCTCAGCGTGACTTCAGTGTTTGATGGTGCTCGCCCGCTTCAAAAGTGCGATGTGAAACGTGTGCTGCGACGCGGCGACAAATGGCGCATCGACAGCGTCGACGTTTCTGATCCCGACTTTGTTTTGCCGAAGAATCCCGATCAGGCCCTCCTCGCGTGGCATGCAAAGAGTAAAGTTTTGCGTTTCGCCCCCCTATTCGTCTGCGACGGCCGATTCATCGCAAGCTTCCAGCGGAATAAAGAGGTGGTCACTGGCGGTCGGCCTTTCCTAGTCTCCAAAGCGACAGACGACTCGGCGGAGGGCTTTTCGATCCACATTCCGGAGCGATCCTGTCGTCCGATTTTTCACCTCGGCGCCACGAATCACATTTTCGAGGTTACGCATGAAAGGGAAGGATCCCGAGAGGAATTAATCAAAGTCGACGTTTTGCCAGTGCCGACGACAAAGGGTCCCCACGACTCACCGAAGACTTATTGGCTCGATTCAAGTCTTGGAGATGTTGCGCTGCGATTTGTGACGCATCTTGACGGATTGTCGCCGACGAGTGCAGGCAAGCCTCGTTCGAAGTCGCGCGAGGTTGCGCTCAGAGATTTCAGACAGTCACCGCGAGGTTTCTGGTATCCCGGCGTCGTCGATCGCGATCCCATCTCCAAATCGCAACCGATTACTCGTTTCTATATCGATTTTGCGGACGTGCCGTCAGACGATTTATTTCCGCCTGTCGTCGCAACTCCTTGACTTGACCGGATTGTCCAAAGCGCGGCCGACCTTGATCGTTCCTTATCGCGTGCGAGAAACATGGCCTCTCTTCTCAAACTGCCGCTGACGAACTCAGTCCGTTCGACCGGCAACGATGCGATTGTGACCTTCGGAGAGGATCGTCGAATCGAGGCGGCCAATCCCACGGCCGAAGGGCTGCTGCTTTATGGACCCAACGAATTGTTGGGCCTCGATATGTTGTCACTCCTCCCGAGGGAGTGCGAACTCTCGTTCTTGGCAGCCATTCAAAGTGACGAAGCCGAGGGAATGGGGGTTGAGCTCGAGACGCCTCGCCCCTTTCGCCTGCTGAGAAAGGACGGACATTCCGTCGCGGTCCAAGCCACGCTCGCTCCCATGCGCTTTGAGAGGCGCATCTTGTGGACGTTGCTGGCCCAAGACAACACGTCGCATGACCGAGCCACGACTCAGTGGGAACTCATGGAGCGGCTGGCCGCCATTGGCCAGGCAGTCTCGACGATTGCACATGAGAGCCGCAACTCATTGCAGCGCATGGAAGCGGCCGTGCATCAACTGAAGAAGCACGCGACCGATGCCGAGAAGGTCCAAGGTGGAATCGCCAAGCTCGCATCTGGGACGGAAGAGCTCCATCGTTTGCATGAGACGGTTTTGGAATTTGTGCGGCCCCGGGTTCTGCAGCCGGTTCAACTCGATGCGCGAAACGTCGTGCGGGCCGCTTGGAAAGAGGCGCTCACTCAGCCGGAGATGCCGCACGTCGAGCTGGTTGAAAGCCAAGAGACCGAGGACACGACGTGTGAAATCGACGCATTTGCGGTCCGACAGGTTTTTCGCAATATCTTTGAGAACTCCTTGGCTGCCTGCCAAAACTCGCCCGAAATCAACGCGACGTACGAGGACTGTGAGGTCTTGGGAAATGCCGCTCTGCGAATCGTGATTCGCGATGACGGGCCGGGGCTTTCCGACGAGCAAAAAAGCATGGTCTTTGTTCCGTTCTATACGACGAAACAGCGCGGCCTCGGATTGGGTCTCACGATTGCCAGGCAGATCGTGGAAGCGCACGGAGGTGAGATCTATTTGGCCAACGGCCCGGGAACGGCCGTGGTGGTCGTGTTCAAAAGGGCCATTCCATGACTTCGGAGGAAGCAGGCTTACGCGTGGCCGTCGCGGACGACGATCCAGCAATCCTAGAGTTCGTGCGCGACATACTCGAGGGGATGGGCCACACGGTGATCGCCAGCTGTGCGACCGGGCAGGAATTGATCGATGCGTGTGCCAAGAATCCGCCGGACTTGCTGGTAACGGACGTAAAAATGCCTGGAATCGACGGAATCGAAGCGGCCGCGACAATCAATCGGCGCAAAGCCACGCCGGCGATCCTCGTGACGTCGTTCGGCGAAACTGACCTGATCAGCCGTGCCCTCCGCACCAGTGTCCTGGCGTATTTGATCAAACCAATCAAGCAAATCGATCTCGAGGTCGCTGTCGCTGTCGCGATGCGCCGCTTTCGCGAACATCGAGCCATCTGCGATGTGGCGGCCTCTCTGCGTCAGTCGTTGGAGGAACGGAAGCAGGTCGAGCGCGCGAAGGGCGTGCTGATGCGTCGCGGCAGGCTTGGCGAGGAAGAGGCCTACAAGCGGCTGCAGAAAATCTCGAAGGAAAATAGCCGAAAATTACCCGAGATCGCGCGCATGGTCATTTCGATTGATCGGGAGTTTCGCGCGGAGCAATAAGCACGAAGAAAACTGGCGATGTCGCACCGAGGTTGAATCATTGAGTTGAAGGCGTTGCCTGGGACTGAGTCGGCATGGGGTAGAGATGGGCCCTTCGCCAACAACAGCCCAGGCAACGCTTCTAATATAGGCCGCCGAGCAAGGTTGTGTCGCAATCACGCGGTTCGGCTGACTTCCATCTCACGGGAGTCGCCGAAGCCAGCCAAAAATCGCCGACAAGCTGAACAGCCCGGTATCCAAGCGCTGGCTACCATTTAGCGCGCAGCCCATCGAAATCGAGCGAACCTCGGCGGGTTCTCCTTGGATCCAATGCCGCGGATCTCGATCTTGTCGAGATCGCGCCAGCTTGGCAACGGTTTCCCGTCAGCGCCGATAAACTGCGAGGCCGAAAGCGAGGCCTGCCTCCAGGTCGTTGCAGGCGCCGTGGTGGAAACCCGGGCCATGTAGCTCTTCGCTCGCGGCGTCCAGTCATAAGCAGTTAGCTGGATCGTGAATCCCGCTCCGCGGGAGCCGTTTCCGGCGTGTGATCCGTCCGCGCTGGGTTGGCTGTTCGGCAGGAACTCGCCCTGATACTCGAAGGTGAGTAAATCTCCGTCGCGTCCGCTGTATCCAGCGTCGCCGAGATAATGGGAGACAATCGCAAGGTTGATGCTCTTGCCGAAAACCGCGGGGTTGACACAGACCGCGTCGGGCCGGCCGGGGTCGTCGGATTTCACAAAATAAGCTGGGAAGACATTGGGATCTGTGTTTGCCGTCGAGAAGACAAATGGCGCTCCGTAAACGGTTGGCTCGGCAGCTGGGGACGCGCTCCACACCAGGGATGCGCGGGTTGCTCCCAGCCGGTCCGGAATGGCTCGCGACAGGTTTGTACTCAAACTGACGCCCGACCGGTAGGAGACGTTCGCAAAGGCGCGGAGCCGATCGCCCGTCTTGAGAACGGGCAGCCGAGCCTGCCATGACCCCTTCGATTTGAAGGTCTCCGCGCGGCGCCAGAAACGGTTGGGCGGCGCCTTCTCTCCCTGGGTGTAGTACACCTCGACCCCGGTCACTTGCGCCTCGTCGGCGGGTCGTACATCTGCCATCGGATCACCGTCACGACCGACGCGCAGCTCGAGTTTCGGTTCGGCAGGAAACGGGCGGCCGTCGCGTAGTTGCCAATCCATCCAAGCCGGCAAGTTCTGCCCCTGTGCATAGTCGAGATGGTGGTTGTATCGGGGGGTGAAAGCAAGCCGTGACGGGGGCCGCAGCTTCGACACGATCTCGGATGCGTTATCCATCCACCCATGGAAATCGTTCGTCGCATCCAGCAAAAGGAGAGGACGCCGAATCGCGGCTGCATAGGCTTCCGGCGCCAGCACCCGGTTAAACAGAAGCACGCCGGGCTCGAGTTCGGGAAACCCCCAGACCACTTTGCGTTGATCGAAGCTATAGCCACAGCCGTAGATTGCGACGGTCGCCTTAACACGATCATCGGTGGCAGCGACCAGCCAACAGAGAGTTCCCCCAATACTCACCCCGAAGATTCCCAGCCGATCACGGTCGACCCTGGGGTGATACGAGAGCAGCGTGAGGGCCCGGCGAGCGATGACCGCCCAGTGATACCAGCTTGATGCTCGCGGCGTGGGCTTTAGCTGCAACCCTCCGTTTGCCTTTGCCAAATTGGCCTGCTTGATCGGGCCCCAGTCGGTGAATTCCTTGCGATCTCCCCAGGGACCGGTGAAGTCGTAGCTCACGCACACGTAACCACGACTGGTCCAAAACCGGACCCAATCGCGCGATGCCGTCTGTCCGCCGCCGTGAATGTGCAAAATCCCGGGCAGGCGTGCACCGCTGGTTGGCGCGCCGCGGATCGCAAAAACGCGCACCCGGCCCTCCGCTTCGCGTTCGGCCGTGAAACGAAGCGTTTCAAAGTCAGCCTGATCTTCGTGCCAGCTCCGAATCTGTTGTGTGTCGAGATCCGTCGCATCGGGGCGAAAGTCGCGCCAAAGCTTGTCGGGAGTATCGAGGACTGGTCCCTGCCCGAGCGCGCCGGCAGGAAGGCATGCCAGAGTTGCCGCGGCAAAAAACGTCCAGGAGGAGATCACTCGCCGTGTAGTTGCCATCTGTTACCAAGGCATTCGTAACGGCCTGCCCCTCCGGGCTCTCCCGACGATATCGACCCGCCGGTCCACTGCAAGTCCACCCGGCCGCCAGCGGCGAATCTAACGGTTGGACCCTTCGTAATGAGGGCGACGATTAATTGGGCCAAGAAATCGTGGGATATTGCCGGCCGAGAACTCCTGTCAACCGGCCTGAGGCGTTGATCCGCACGTCGCGTGACCTAGGCTTGTTCGCATTGACCATCATCCACCATTTCTTCGATTCCAGGGAAGGCCCGGAAATCCTGAATGAGTCTCGATTCCAATTCACCGGGTGGACAAATTCAAGCCACGATTCTGGTTGTCGACGACGAAGCTCCGGTCCGCAACTTATTGGCGACGTGGCTGGCCGGACGCAAATACCGTTGCGTGCGTGCCGACAGCGTCGCTGCGGCCCGTCGCTGCCTCGAAACGGAGTCGATCGATCTGATCACTGCCGACATAAAAATGCCGGGCGGCTCGGGAATCGATCTGTTGCGCCATGTGTTGCAAAGCCATCCGGATCTTCCCGTCCTGATGTTGACCGGCAACCGGGACACAGAATCGGCGATTGAGGCGCTGAATGCCGGGGCCTTTGGCTATCTCTTGAAGCCGGCGCGCGCCGATGAGTTCCTCGCCCAAGTGAGTAATGGTTTGGAGCTTCATCGGCTGCGGATTGAAAGACGCCGCTATACCGAGGGACTGGAACAACGCGTTCGGGAGCAAACCAGGGAGATCCAGCTGGCGCATGAAGAGACAATTCACCGTCTCGTCCATGCCGCCGCGTGTCGCGATCTCGAGACGGGCGCGCACATCGTGCGCACCGGCGTGTTCAGCGAAATCCTGGCGCGAGCAGCCGGTTGGGCAGCAGCCGAGGTCGAGCGCATTCGAATGGCCGCTCCCATGCATGACATCGGAAAGATCGGCGTGCCGGATGCCATTCTTCGCAAGCCGGCCGGCTTGACTCCGGACGAATATGAGGTGATGAAGCAGCACACCGTCATCGGCGCCAAACTGCTGGCCCGATCGAATTCGTCGATTCTGGTTATGGCTCGCGAGATCGCGCTGTGTCACCACGAACGCTGGGATGGGACTGGCTATCCCGCCGGACTCGGTGGCGAGGCGATCCCTGAGGCGGCGAGGATTCTGTCAATCGTTGATGTTTACGACGCTCTCACGAGCGATCGCCCCTATCGACGTGCGATGAAAGAGGAAGTCGTCCTCAAGATGATGATGGGCGAGCAAGGGCGTCAATTCGATCCTGTGCTTCTCGCTACGTTCTTCAGCGTTCTCGAGCAAATCCGGCACGCCGCCAGTAATCATCCGGACGACCCGGAAAACGCCGATCGCTGGCACGACCTGACGATCTGTTCCGTTCCCTTCGCGCGTACATGAGGTCGTAGCGCAGCGGGCCGCCGTGCGCATTACGCAGGCCCGGCCTTCTTGGTTTGGCCGATTCCTGCGTCACGACCGTCGCGGTTCGTAACTCCGGCAAAAGGGGGCGACATTTGCCCCTCTTGCCTCGTTGCAAAATCGCCTCACCCCGGGTCGCGCCCTACTTTTGATTGCCGAATTACGCAGCATTGCGTAAGCGAACACAACGCGCCGACCGCTCCGACGCGGACGGATTCGCAGAGGACCGAATCTCAGATGGTCATCCTGGTCGTAAGCGATTGCCAGACGAAGGCGACCCGGCTTCGTCATCTGCTGGCCCAAAACGGCTGCGACTGTCCGTTGGCCAACGTGTTGCCGATTGAGGCCGCTGCCAGCGCGGTTTCCTGCTTTTATCCAAAGCCGGATTTGATTCTGTTCGTCCTTTCGGACGACGCCGAGCGGTGCCACGCTGCCCTTGAGCATCTGCGCGAACTATCGGGTGTCGATGTGGTGGTCGTCGGACCGCGCGATCCCAACTCGATCCTCGGTGCTTTGCATGCGGGCGCGGCTTCCTACCTGGACGAGACCAGCGACCTTGAACGTGATCTTTCCGTAACACTCGGCCGCCTCTCATCCGTAGAACCTGGGAGGTCTCCCGCAGGACGGTTGATCACGGTCGTCTCTGCCAGCGGAGGTTGCGGCCGCACTCTGGTGGCCGCCAACCTGGCAGTGGCGCTGGCAAAAAAGCACGGGCGCTGCGGTCTGTTCGACCTCGACCTGCAGGGGGGCGATCTGGCGACGTCTCTCAATCTCAAGCCGCGCCACTCGATCGTCGACCTCTGCCGCAATATTGACAAACTCGATCAAAAGATGTTCGAGCAGTCGCTCGCCGATCACGAGAGTGGCGTTTCGGTTCTTGCCGGCCCGGACAACTGGGAAGATGGCAGGTATGTCACAATCGACGGCCTGCAAAAAGCGTTGCGGTTCGGCCGGAGTCTCTTCTCCAACGTCGTCGCCGATCTCGACGCCTT
This sequence comes from Planctomycetaceae bacterium, assembly GCA_035949535.1. Taxonomy (GTDB): domain Bacteria; phylum Planctomycetota; class Planctomycetia; order Planctomycetales; family Planctomycetaceae; genus DASPSM01. The sequence continues at coordinate 40,067 of DASZIA010000036.1, forward strand.
CTGGCAGAAGGACTTCGCCTATCCGCTTCAGCAAAGCACCACCGTCATTCTCTTGGCGCGGCTCGATTTTGCGGCGATCCGAAAGGCGCGGCGCGCGTTATCGTGTTTCGAGCGCAACGGCGTCGATCGCGACAACGTCTTGCTCGTCGCGGCCCGCTCCGGTCGACAAAAGGAGATCAGCGCCGCGCAGGTCGAGTCCGCTCTCGGCATGAAGATTCGGCATTTCGTGCCCGAGGATCCGAGCGCGGCCAACTCATCGACGAATTGCGGCGTCCCCGTCGTGTTGGAATCGCCGTCTTCGTCAATCAGCAAGGCGATCAATGGGCTCGTTGCCGCGATCGCGGCCGAACCCAAGCGCCCCGCCGCCGGCGACAGTGCGGGTAAGGCGAGTTTGTCCAAAAAATTCCGAACATTCTTCTCACTCAGCGCGCAGGAGCTCGCGCAGGGCAGGTGATCCGCCCGGCGCGCCACTGAATTCAGGAGCGATCGATGTTTCAAACGCTCGATTTGCGTCCCGCAAGCTTAGCGGGCGCCGAGACCACCGAAGAGCGTTTTGTGCGGCTCAAGAAAGAGATCCACAAGCAGCTCGTCAGCGGATTGCACATACCATCCGTTGGCAACGTCGACGACTACGAGCTGCGACGAGAACTCCGCCGAGGAATCGAACAGCTCTGTGAGGACCGCACGGAACTGCTGAGCCAGGA
>DASZIA010000037.1:0-4278 GCA_035949535.1 Planctomycetaceae bacterium
CGACCGACCCGACCGATACGAGCCTCGGCGAAGAAAACGTAGACCAAAACCGTACGATCGTCTCATGAAACCAAGATGGCAGGCGAAACGCGATCTGCGCAACGGACTTCGGGAAATCTAAGTGCCATTCGTGTGTCGGACCGACGCGTGCAGTTCTGACGAGGCGATGCCCATTGGAACGGGAATCACAACGCTGTGCATTGCCCGTTGATGAAACCTGCCCCAGCGTAAAACAACTCTCCCAGACGCAAACCAGACTCGCAGGCCCGAACCTTCCCCTGTTACGCTTTACGCCTCCCGCCGCGCCCCTGTCCTTCCCGGGGCGCGTCTTTCAACCGCGAGCATCAACCGCATGGACCAGATCTTCGATGACCAGCACGTCGCTCGAACGAACGACCGCGCGTGACGGACGCGGAGCCGGCAAGGCGCCTCCGGCTGACGCCCGGAAGTTTGCCGTCGGGAGTTGGTTGTATCGGATCGTCTGGCGGTGGCATTTTTACGCTGCCATGATCGTCGCGCCCACGTTGATCGTGGTGGCCGCGACCGGGGCACTCTACATCTTCAAAGATGAGCTGGAAGGGGTGCTCCACCCCGGGGTCATTTACGTCGAGCCGGCGGCCGAGCGCGTTTCGTACGAGCAGCAGCTGGCCGCGGCTCGTGCCGCCGTGCCGTCGAATTATCGCATCGGGCTGATGCAGGTGTTCATGAACCCCAAGCGGGCCACAGCCCTGACAATGGCAGGCGACAAGTTCCTGTTCGGTTACGTCGACCCCTACCGGGGCCGCTATCTGGGCTCCATCGAGCAGCAAGGGAGCTTTTTCGACATCGTGCTCAAGCTGCACCGTCAACTGTTTCTGGGCACGACCGGCCGGATCGTCGTCGAGCTCACGACCTGTTGGGCGATCGTGCTGGCGGCGACGGGAATCTACCTGTGGTGGCCGCGCAAAGCGACGCAGGTGTGGGGCGTGTGGCTGCCGCGCTTGCGGCGGAAGCCCTATGTCGTGCTGCGAGACCTTCACTCCGTCAGTGGCATCTACGTGGCGATCCTGATGATCGTGATCTCGCTGACGGGCCTGATCTACACCTATTCGTGGGGCACTGGATTTCAGTACGTAGCGCAGACGACCGGCGCCTACGACATGTTTGCGAAGCCGATGCTGTCCAAGTGCCCGCCCGCGGCCAAAGACCTGCCTATGGACCGGATCGTCGAGATTGCGCAGCAGAGAATGCCCGGCAACAACCTGACCGTCTGGTTCCCGCGAATCCCCAACGGGGTGTACTTGGTGACGGCCAACAACGAACGCGGCCCAGGGGTCAACGAGTTGTTGTCCATCGACCGCGCCTCCGGGGAGATCCTGGACGACCGCATCAGCAGTCAAACCAAAATCATCTACCAGGTGGGGACCTGGAACTATCCGCTGCACGTCGGCACGATCTGGGGAATGCCGAGCAAGATCCTGTGGCTGGTGACCTGCATCATCCTCATGACGTCGCCGGTGACCGGCCTCTGGATGTGGTGGGAGCGTCGCCCGACCGGCCGGCTCGGTCTGCCCCGCCGCATCGATGCACGCCGACCGCGCTGGCTCGTCGTCACCATTACGGCGACCAGCATTTTGCTGCCGACGGTCGGCCTCTCCGTGGTGGTGGTGCTGGTGATTGAGCTACTCCGGTCACGATTGCGGCGCGTATGGGCCTGACCGCCAACGCGGCATCGACCAATTGGTACCAGGGCATCGTTTTGTGTTACGTGCGATCGGCCGCACTGGAAAAGAGATCAATGATCAATACGTGGCAATTACCTTTCGCGATCCTCTGGGTTCTCGCCAACGGAATCGGTGAGTTCTGCTTTGCAGCAGAACCGCCCGACGGCAATCCCCGCACCGTCTACTTCACCGTGGGTGATACCCAGGAGTTGCTCGACTTTCCTCCGCTGGATTCGCGTGCCTCCATTGCCACGGCCTTTGAAACGCTTCAACAGCAATGGCGGATCGAACGCATCTGGTGGCGCGGCGGCCAGGATGAAGTTTGGGGCAAACAGTTCGTGATCCGGTCGGAGAATCGCCAGTTCGCCAAAATCTGGGATTGGTGGCGGGATTTACAGTATCGCACCATCGGCACCAATCGCATCGCGGTGGAAGAGGCGCACCGGCGCGGCATGAAGATCTGGCTGACTTACGGCCTGTTCGACAACGGTTCTCAGGCGGATGCCGGCTACGTCGGGTTTCCCTATGCCGTCGAAGACAAGTTAAGGGTGGACCATCCGGAATGGGCGCCGGCGAATCGCTGGGGAACATGGCGTCAAGGAGGGCCGATTGAATTCGCCTATCCGGAAGCCCGGCAGGCGATGGCCGCTTACCTGACGAAATATGTAGTTGAAGGCAACTATGACGGCATATCGTTCCTGACTTATGCGGAGAACTTCTCGCAGCGGTACGAAGACGAATTTGGCTACAGCGCTCCAATCGTGGAGGAGTTTCGCAAAGAGTACGGCGTCGATATCCGCCGCGAAGAGTTCAACCGGGACGCCTGGCGACACATGCGCGGACGTCATGTCACTCAGTTTCTGCGTTTGCTAAAAAAGCAACTCGCGGCTCACGGCAAGCAGATTGCCGTCTGTGTCCACGGCCAATATCCGGAAAAGCCAATGCAGTGGAACGTCGACGGCGGCGTGCAGACGGCGGGGAACTTCCGTTGGTCCGTAGACGACTGGTTGAAGGGAGACGTCGTGGATGAAATTGATTTGTTCACGCCGGCGTCGGATGCGGTGATTGCGCGCCTCCTGGCAACAACTCGCGATCAGCACTCGCCCGTGCGGCTGACGGTCTTTCGCAGCCGCGGGAAATTGCCGCCCAAAGTACCACGGGTGATGTTTCTCGCACACGAGATCGAAAGCGGTTACGACAGCGAGCACTGGATTGATTATCCCGATGAAGTCCTGACGCCGGAACCGATTGGCAGCCTGGCCAATCCGGATATTTACGCGCACCGCCGAGTCTTGACCTTGGCACTCAAAACAAAACAACCGCTGACCCCGGCGCAATTAGCTCGAGCGTTGAGTGATCCCGACATGTATGTCCGCCGGATCGCTTTAAGGACCATCGCCCAGCACAAAGTGCACGGCGCCCCCGACGCCGTATTGAAGGACGCCGTATTGAACGACGCCCTGCTCAAGGCGCTCCACGATCCGGAAAACACGGTGCGGTGTCTCGCCGCCATGGCCCTGGCCGAGACGAGCGACGCGAGTGGAATCGAGATATTGCTCGTGGCGGCCTTCGATCCCCAGAGCACGTTCCAATTCAACTCCCGATCCGTGCCGCAAGCCCTGAGGAAATGGGCAACCACCGCAGCGGACGGTGCGACGCTGAAGAAACTACTCGTCCCGCGCTTGCGAGATCCGAGCCCGCGAACGCGTGAGCTGACGTTGTATTACTTCTCGCTGATCGGCGCGCCCGCCACGCCCGAAGTGGAACAATCGCTGACAAAGATTGCCCTGCACGACGACGGCGAATACGCGCGCGAACTCGCCATGGCCAATCTGAGCAGCAGTTTCGGGCCGATCCCAGCGGTGGCAGAGACCATCCGCACGCTGATGCAGAAGGATCCGTCCCATGCCGTGCAAGTCCGCGCAGCGACGCTGGTTGCTTTGATGCACGCCCGCGTGCCGGCCCAGGACCACGCACGCGCAAGGGCACTGGCACTGGCGGTCGACTTTTTTCGTCAGTACGGCGACGGGTGCCAAAGAACCGACCGCGACTGGGGGTGGCGGGTGCTCGGGAACGCTCTGCTTCAATTCGGACCGGACGGCGCAGCGGCCCTGAGAGCGCTGATGGCGGAGGCGAGCAATCGACAGTTATCAGACCGCGCCTGGCGGATTTTATACTTGAAGCAGGGGGACCAATTCTTTCCGGTCACTGAGGCAGAGGACGCCGCCGCGCACAAGCTCCATCCGTGGCTAAAATAGACCGCGTGACCGTGAATCTGCACGTTATGACACGTCATTATTTGGGTGAGATTAAAGGAGAGGGACCCGCTGACGCGTGGTGAGCGCATCGGTCACATCGACTGTCACATCGACCGACGCACCTAGCGGGCCCCAAAAAACGTTTGTTTTCCGGTCATCCGAGGGAGGGAACCGAAACGCGATGGTCTCCCGACTTCCCCATTCCGCTAAACTCATCGAGGAAATCAAAACACCGGGAACTCGTCGGAGCGAAGGTTGCCGGTACTCGAGTTCTCCGGCGGCCAAACCGCTGCCACCAAAGATTGCGCTCTTGATTG
>DASZIA010000038.1:0-3964 GCA_035949535.1 Planctomycetaceae bacterium
TCGCAATTGGGCGAATCTCTGCGGTTCATCGGGGACGTCAACGACCGCCGAATAGACAAATTGCAAATCGCGAGGCGACCGCGCGTCTAAACTCTTCCGCAAGATTCGCCACCGCGTGAGGTCATCGGATTTGACCCCGACGCGGCGCGCAATGGCGCCGGCAAGCGCCGTTTCTGGCTCCTCGACCGGCAAGCGAATGTTCGAAACTTTGAGCGGCATGCGGCCCGTAAGTGCGGAAATCGCGGGACCCAACAGGTTCCATTTTATCCCCGCGGGGTCGCCGCCGACTAGGACCGACACCGCGCGGGATCTCCAAGTGCTAGACAACTAGCACAACGCGGCGGACATTCGGTCTCCGGATCGACTCGCCTGAGATCGCGGCTCGCAAACATCGCCGAGGAAGCGGAATGTGTCGCGAGCGCAGGCGCTCCACGAGAACTGCTCGGCCCGCTCGTGCGCCGCGACCGCATGATGTCTCCGCAATTCCGCGTCGTGGAACAGGTCACGCAAGGCCGTTTCAATCTGCTGCGGACGCAAAGGGTCGAAGTAGACGCCGGCCTGCCCCAACACTTCCGGCATGGGAGGACGGTTCGAGCAAGCGATCGGCAGACCCGAGGCCATCGCTTCGAGCAGAATATTGGGCAAGTTCTCGCAGCTCGATGCGAATACGAATCCGTCGGCCGCCCGATAGCAGTTTGGCAAATCGGCATGCTCCACCGGACCGCGGTACTTTAAGAAACGTTCCTGCGGATCACGCGCACTCATCGAGCGCCGCAATCGCCTGGCGGCCGGTGGATACGCATCCCCCACGAGCTCAAGGGAGATCGGCAGCCCTTCTTGACGCAAACGGGCCACGGCCTCCGCAACGTTCCATTGATGCTTGTAAACGTCGACGATCGACACGTACAGCAACCGCATCGGATCTTCCGGAGTGAACTCTGCCGTTGCACGCTGGCGGCGCGGCTCCTCGAAGAAGCGCGACTCGACACCATGGGGAATGACGGTGGTTCGACCGCGAAGCGGACCGGTGGCGCGCAGTACGGAGTCGCGCGCAAATCCCGAAAGAAAGATCACGCCGTCCGCAATCTGGAATGATCGCCGCTGAGCCGTCCGCAGAATTCCCAGGCGCAGTAGCATCCGTGAGATTCCATAACGCGACATCTCGCGTAACTGGAAAGGAAGCATGTTGCGCGACATGGTGACAACCGGATGAAAACGATCGGTGCAGAGGCCGCCCGGCGCGAAGAGGATGTCACACTCGTCCCGAGCGAGCCGCGGAAGCGCGCGGTGTCGCCAGGCGAGCCGGTGTGCGGGGGATCGTTCGAGTTCCGAGGGATTTGATTTTACTAGCCAGTGTCGCTCGGCAAGTCGCCGAAGAGCGGCGCTCGCCCCCCAGACGATGACCCGCTCGACTCCCGCGTCGGCGACATCCACGTGCGACAACAGGGCCGCCAGGTGGGTTACCCCACCTCCACCGCGCAAATTTGATGCATCGATGCCGATTCTCATGCCGATTCTCAAAGAGAGGCTTAAGGCGGCCAGACAAACGGTGCCCGCGGCTGCCGCGTGTGTTAGCAAAAGCATTCAACCGAGACAACGCCGACATCCCATCTTGCGTGAGTTCTGGCAATTTGATACGAACCAGCCGCTTTGGGCCGACCAAAGGATTGGGGGGCGCGATGTGTGGGATTGCAGGCTTGGTGGGCAATTTTGTCCCCGGCCTGATCGATCAGATGAACGCTGCGCAAGCGCATCGCGGGCCCGATGGCAGCGGAGTCTTTGAATCTCCTCGTTCGCAAGTTGCGCTCGGCCACGTCCGTTTGGCCATCCTCGATTTATCGGAGCAGGCCGCCCAGCCGATGACGTCCGAAGACGGGCGTTTTACGCTCGTTTTCAACGGCGAAATCTACAATTTCCGCGAGCTGCGCGCCTCGCTAGCTAACAGCGGTCTGCGTCAAACCTCGTCGGGCGACACGCAGGTGCTGCTCCACGGACTCATACGCTGGGGGCCTGCGTTCGTCGAGCGGCTCAATGGGATGTTCGCCTTCGCGTTCTGGGACGATCGCGAACGAGAACTACTCGTCGTTCGCGATCCGTTGGGAATCAAGCCGGTCTACTACGCCGAGCCGCAGGCTGGATCGCTCCTGTTCGCCAGCGAGATCAAGGCCCTGTGCGCACACCCGGACATCCGCCGCGAGCCGGACTTCCAGACCATCCAACAGCACCTGACTTTTTGCCATTCCTGTTCGGATCGGACCGCGCTCGTCGGAATCCGTCGGCTGCCCCCCGGAAGCCTGCTGCGTTGGCGGCCTCGCAAGACGGCTGTGGAAATTCGGCAATACTGGCGTCCGCAATTCAGCGGCAGGGATCAAAAAGAGAATGCGACAGATGTCGACCGGCTGCGCGCAGACGTGGCCGACGCGACCCGGCGGCAACTCGTCTCCGACGTGCCAATTGGCTCCTTCCTGAGCGGCGGACTCGACAGCAGCCTGCTCACGGCAATCGCCGCGGCCGAATCCAGTCGAGACAATCCGTTTCGCAGCTACACAATTACTTATCCGGCGAAATCGAATCGGCTCGACCGGGCTCACGACGACGCGCCTTACGCGCGCAACCTCGCGGCGTCGCTGGGTCTCGACTTTCACGAGGTCGAGATCGGACCGCAGATTGCCAGCTTGTTGCCCCAGATCGTCTACCACCTCGATGAGCCGATTGCCGATCCGGCCGCGATCACGTGTTTCCTCATCTGCCGGCTCGCCAAACAGCACGGCACGAAAGTTCTGCTTTCGGGGCAGGGGGCCGACGAGCTTTTCGGCGGCTATCCGCGCTATGCCCTATTGCGGACTCTGAGTTGGTTCGATCGCTTGCCTCGAGCGGCGCGGGTGAGTCTGGCACAGTGCGGGAACCTAATGCCGGGTGCCTTTGGGGGGCCGGTCGGCGCTTCGCTTCGGCGAGTCAAACGAGTGCTCGGTGAGATCCACCGATCGCCCGATGAGCGATTTCTTGCGTATTGCAAGTCAACGGCCGCTTCGACCGTTCGCAGCATCCAATCGCCGGCCATCGCCCACGCTCTGAGCCAATTCCAAGCTGACGCGGATTGTCTGCGACGAATGCAGACCGGTGGATTGGGCGAGATTGACCGCTTTCTCGAGCGAGATCTCTCCATTTATTTGCCCAACCATAATTTGCTTTACACCGACAAGATGGGAATGGCCGTCGGCGTCGAGGCGCGCGTCCCCTTGCTCGACCAGGAAGTTGTCGACTTTGGCACCGCGCTTTCAGTCTCCCAAAAGCTCAACCCCGTTCCCAAGGCCATTCTTCGACGTGCGGCCCGGGGACTTGTGCCGAATGACATCATTGACCGGCCCAAGGCCGGATTCGGCGCTCCCTATCGGTACTGGCTGCGGCACGACTTGGGGTCGATGTGGAACGACCTGATGAACGCTCGGGCCATCGAATCGCGCGGATGGTTTCGAGCCGATGCCGTGCAACGTTTGCGAAACCAGAGTCAGACGGGGCGAGCCGACTACTACATGCTGCAATGGGCCTTGCTGACCCTGGAGATTTGGGCCCAAAAGTTCATCGATGAAAACCCGGCGGCGACTGCCCTGCGATCGCAAAAGCCGCGCTCGGAGCGTTCTGGACTTGTGCCTGCTGCTTGACCCTCACCCTGTTGTCCAACCCTCAGGAGCCGCGAATGCGAAGTCTCGTGCAGTGGATCGATCAGAGGTTCTACGCCGATTATCACCAGAACTGGGACGACGAGATGTTTCGCCGAGCGTTGTTGGACGTCGTCGAGCCTGATTGGGTGGCGCTCGATCTGGGGGCCGGAACTGGGCTCGTGCGCCAGACAAACATCCGGGGTCTGGTCCGCAAAGTGTGCGGCGTCGATCCCGATCCTCGGGTCCTCTCCAATGCCGCGCTCGACGAGGCAAAGGTCGGCATCGGCGAAAAGATCCCGTTT
>DASZIA010000039.1:0-3968 GCA_035949535.1 Planctomycetaceae bacterium
CGCGGTCTGCACGTTCGAGCCGGTGAAGGCCCCCGTATCGAATGCCCCGAAGCCGGGACCCCAATAGGGCAAGAGCGGTCCCACTCCGTTCGCGCCGGTCGGGAAATTCGGCGTTCCGTTGCGCCGATCCCAGTTGACGGCACCGTAGTAGGTGCCTTCGATCATCCAGGTGTCGGTGAGGTAGCGGCCGAGCGTCAATCGCATTCCCGGCTCGAGCGGGTAGGTGACGTCATCGGTGCTGAGCAAGACGTGGCTGTTGAGCCGATCCTTCGCGTTGTTGAGGTTCTCGTACGATGTGAGATTGTGATTGTCGGCGTGACTTCGACTGAGCCAGACCGAATCGCCACGAAAATACCAGCAAGGCCGAGCCGGACTGCAACCGGCAGCCACTCCGTTGGGGCAGGCTCCGTTGCCGCCGTCGTAGGCAGGGCCCGGACCGGGCGCCATGCCATCGGGACCGATCGGACCGCAGCCGGAACCGTAGCTGAAGGAGCCTGGAGGTCCCTGCATCATTGGTTGCGGAATGTTCGCATTTGGCCAGTATGGGGCGATCCCGGAAGGCGGGGCTGTCAGCATTTGTTGGGAGTTGGCCTGCGGTGCGGGCTGCTGAGGTGCGACAGGTCCGGCGGGCGTCGCCTGATATCCCATCAGCAGAGTTTGCGGAGCAGCAAAATTGGGCTGTCCAGCTGCGGGCGGATAACTCGGTTGGCCGGGAATCGAAGCGGGTTGACCGGGAATGGACTCGGGCTGTGCGGGACCTGCCGCGTAGATCACATTCGGCTGATCGGCAAAATCTGCCAGTTGGGCCGGCGTGAGCCCTAAGTCGTTCTCGTCAGCCTGTTGCGGGGCGGTCTGCTGGGCCAGCGCGACCGGAGCAGCGCCGGCCAGGAGCGACAGGCCGAGGACGAGAGGCCTCAGATTCATGGAAACTCCGCGGTATCCGTGATCCCCCCGCGGAAAGTGCAGCGCAAAACCATGCCGAGCGCAAACTCAGCGCTTTTCTCGCCATCGCTACTATCGGCAAAGTCGCCCAGAGAATCTGAGAAAACTTTGCCGGCGAAGCGTCTGCAGCGCGTCTTCGGCGTTCCTTAAGGCGAACGCAGAAGTTGGGCTGCCCGGCGGACGTAGAGCACGCCACTGCCAAACGTGAACAGCACGGCCAGCCACAACAACACGTCGCGCAGCCTCGCGAACCAGGGCATCGCTGATTCGACGGCCGGGCTGAGCCAGAGCAAACAGGCACCCACGGCCAGGCACTGGGTGACCATTTTGATCTTGCCGCTCATCGTGGCAGAAAAGTCTTTTCCTTGCTGCTCGAGAATCGCCCGCAGGCCGGTGATGAACATCTCGCGGCCGATGACAATCAGCGTCATCCAGGGACCGACGCCAGAATCCACGTTGGGCAACAGAAAGATGAACGCCCCGCAGATGATGATTTTGTCGACGAACGGGTCGAGGATGCGGCCGAGCGTCGTGACCGTGCCGTAACGTCGCGCGATATAACCGTCCACCGCGTCAGTCGCCGCCGCGACGATGAACACGGCCGTCGAGGCGAGCCACATCCCGCCGTTCGAGATCATCCCAAACAGCACGAACGAAAGGACGAGCCGGCTGACGGTGATGCAGTTGGGGAGATTGAGGGCCTGAGCGTCGATTGGGCCGTAGCGACTGTCGCGGACGGCCTGCTTCTCGACGGTGTGATTGGTGATCGTCATGAAATCGAGCCGCGTGGCAGTTCGGCGATCCCTCTTTCGCGTCGCTCTCTCGCCCCACTCAATTATTGCACGGTTCCGACCAGGTCATAGCCCTCCCGGCCAGTAATTTCGACCGGCAAGAACTCTCCAATCGCCAATTCTCGGGTGGACGGATCGGCAACCTCGACACGGACGCAGGCGTCGATTTCTGGCGCGTCAGCAAAGGTACGGCCGACAAATCCGCCCACTTCCGCTTGCTCATCGATTAATACGTCAAGTTCGTAGCCGATCAATGACTCGGCGTGCTCGAAGGCGATCGGCTGCTGCAAAGCCATCAAGGCGTCGCGACGTTCGGTTTTTACCGTCTCGGGCAGGTGTCCGTCGAGCTTAACCGCAGGCGTTCCCGGCTCCAGCGAGTACGTAAAGACGCCCAAGCGCTCAAATCGAGCGTCCTGGACAAACTCCGCCAGTTCGCCGAACTGCTCATCTGTCTCGCCCGGGAAGCCGACGATAAAAGTCGTACGGATCACGACGTTGTCGATCTGCGTCCGCAGCTTATCGAGGAGCTCCACAGTCTGACTGCGGTTGACGCGGCGCTGCATTCGTTTGAGCACGGCATCGTTGATGTGTTGCAGCGGCAAATCGAGGTACGGGACAATTTTTGGCGAATTGGCGATCGTGTCGATCAACTCGTCGGTGAAATGGACCGGATACAGATACATCAGCCGGATCCAATCGATGCCGTCGATCTTTTCGAGTTCGTGCAACAACTCGACGAGTCGGACCCGCCCGTACAAATCGAGGCCGTAATAGGTCGTGTCCTGAGCGACGAGATTCAATTCGCGGACCCCGTCGGCGGCCAGCTCGCGCGCCTCGGCAACGACCATTTCGATCGGCTTGGTGATGTGCTTGCCGCGCATCTTGGGGATCGCGCAGAACGTGCAGGTGCGGTCGCAGCCCTCGGAGATCTTCAGATAGGCGTAGTGCCGCGGCGTAATCCGCAGCCGGGACCGGTCGTCCAGGGCGACGATCGGCGCGGGGCGGAATAGCTCGCGCTGCTCGCGGGCTCCGCCGATCAAGTGGTCGGCGACCCGGTTAATCTCGTCGCGGCCGAAAACTCCCACGATGTGGTCGATTTCCGGTAATTCGTCCAAGAGCGCCGGACCAAGCCGCTGCGGCAAACAGCCGGCGACAATCACGCCACGTGTGCGGCCGGCCCGCTTCAGATCAAGCATCTCACGGATCACGGCCTTCGACTCAGCCCGGGAGCTTTCGATAAAGCCACAGGTGTTGACGATCACAAAGTCTGCGCCGTCGGGATCGCCCACGAGCGTATAACCGTCGAGCGCCAGCGTGCCCAGCATTTTTTCGCTGTCGACGAGATTCTTCGGACAGCCGAGGCTGACGAAGGCGTATGAGCCCTTTGAGTCAGGCTGTGAAGTGCGGTCGAGCGGACGTTCCTTCGTAATGATGGGCAGTGCCCCTTGCGTTCGAGTCAAAGGATTCCTCAATTTCCCGTTGCAGCCGACGGCACGACCAAGGGCTCAATCGTTTCCATTAGCATCATTGAGACATCGTGCCACTGCGGAGGAGATTCGTCAGCAGTGCCGTGAGATCCATAAACCCGCACAGAGTTGCGTCCGACGAGAATCATCTCTGGATGTCGAATCTCATAGGTTTGGCCGCTTGCCATCTTGATGCGGAACGGCCGAAACGGCTCTGCTTGGACATACTCGCCAATCTTCCCAAATGTCATCATGCTGGGGATTTCTCCACCGAGACTGGAATCGCCGAGACTATCGCGAATCCGCGGTCGGCAGGGGCGACTTGCAACCAATCTTATCGGACAAAATCACATTCTCACAGACCTCGCAAACTTAGATGGCCACAGCGTTGGCCTTTGAACCCGTATTTGCGCGGCATTCTGGCCTTGCCCTTTCGGCTCCGGTAGATTGAAAGAAGCGGTTGTTCACATGTTTCCGGCTCCGAGTGGCTCCAAGTGAGGATCGCCAAATCTACTGTCCCTCGTGCAACGAACGCTTCATGCAGGCCCGCGACGCTGAGTGTTGTCCGCGGTGCGGGGCCACCGTCTTGGGGGTCGGGACGTCCAAGCTGGCGAGAACGCTTTTCCTCCGTGAGGCGCCGACCGGGGCTGCTCAGGCGGCGTGCGCTGACGAGATCGAAGAGCAGAAGGACGAGCTGATCGGCACACAACTGCACGTTTACCGTTGCGAGGCCCTGTTGGGCCGCGGGGCGATGGGGCGGGTCTATCTG